>JASBVM010000031.1 GCA_029961055.1 Bacillota bacterium | reverse complement strand
GCGACCTGATGGCGGAACAGCCTGCCGCGTACGGAATCCATGGAGAGGTCCGCGAACTCGAGATCCGGGCCGGCCGCGCCGACGTGCGGGTGCGCGCGGGCGATGCGTGGCGCCTGGACCTCCCGCCCCAGGCCGAGGTGTCCCAGGAGGGCTCCAGGGTCCGGATCCAGATGCCGCGGCGCGCAGGCCTCCTCTTCGCGGCCTTGCAGGCGGCGGAGCTGGAGGTGACGGTGCCCGCCACGCTCGCCGGCTACTACGTCCGGACCACGGGCGACGTGGGGCTGACCGGGTTGGCCGCCTCGGGGCGCGTCGAGGTGAAGGCCGGCGACGTGCGGGCGGACTCCTGCTCGGGGGAGCTGGTGATCCAGAGCGGCGCCGGCGACGTGGAGGTGGTCGGTCACCGCGGATCGCTCACCATCCAGAGCGGCGCCGGCGACATCGAGGTGCGGGACGGGACCCTCGAGACGCTGAAGCTCCGCTCGGGCGCCGGCGACGTCGACTGCGCGGCGCGCATCTCCCGGCAGGCGACGATCCATACCGGGGCGGGCAGCGTCACGCTTCGGCCCGAGACGGACGGTGACGCCGAGATCGAGGTGCAGTCGGGGTTCGGCGACATCTCGCTCCACCTGGACGGGGTCCGGGGCGGCCGTCTCGAGATGCAGACGGGGGCGGGAAGCATCGACGGAGACGTCGGGATCCGCTTCGGCCGCCGGGGCGGGATCGGCGTCCACTCGGCGGACGTCCTCGGCCCCGGGTCCGGGCGCATCCGGCTGACGACCGGTGCGGGCAGCATCCGGCTCCACGGCGAGCCGCGGGCGGCGGAGGCTGCGCCGGCTCGGCCGGCCGGGCCGCCGGGACCGGCCGCAGAGGCCGGGCCGACCGGACCACGGGCACCGGCTGCGCCCGCCAGGCGCTTCGGCGACGCCCGCGAGGTCCTGGAGGCCCTGGCCCGCGGCGAGATCACGACCGACGAGGCGGACCGCCTCCTGCGGGAGATGTAGGCCGAGGTCGCTCAGGCGCGTCCAGGCGTCCGGAGGGGTGGGCAGGCCCATGTCGGTCCTCAGGCACCGGAACTTCGCCGTCCTCTTTGCGGGCCAGCTGGTCTCGCAGGCCGGTGACAACCTCTTCGTCATCGCCCTGCCGTGGTACGTCTACACGCGCACGGGTTCGAAGGCCGCGCTGGCGCTGGCCGGTCTGGCGGCGACCCTGCCCCGCCTGGCCGGGCTGGTCACGGGCGTCTGGGTCGACCGCTGGCCCAAGCGCCGTACCATGATCGCCGCAGACGTCCTCCGCGGCCTCCTCTGCGTCGTCCTGTTCGGCGCGACGGCCGGGGCGGCCCCGGTGGCCGGCATCCTCGCCCTCGTCCTCGGCCTGCAGCTGGTGGGCGCCTTCGCCACGCCGGCGTTCGGCGCCTTCCTGCCACGGGTGGTGCCCGCCGGGGAGCTCCCGGCGGCCACGGGGCTCTTCCAGTCCGGCACGGCGCTGGCGCAGCTGGGCGGGATGCTGGCGGGCGGGGTGCTGGTGGACGTCCTCGGGGCGCCGCTCCTCTTCCTCTTGGACGGGATCTCGTTCCTGGTCTTCGCCGGCAGCCTGCTCTTCCTCCGGGTGGACGAGGCAGGTGGGACGGCGCGCGGCGCGGGCGGCCTGCTGGCCGAGTGGCTGGAGGGGTTCGGGGTCGTGGCCCGGTCCCGCATGGTCCGGCGCTTCCTCTTGGCGGCGATGGTGAGCAACTTCGCCCTGGCGCCGACGGACCTCCTTCTGACCGCCTGGGTCAGGGGGCCCCTCCACGGGAGCGCCTCGCTCCTCGGCGTGATGAGCGGCGGCTTCTTCGCCGGCATGATGGCCGGCGGGGTGCTCTTGGGCCGGCTGGCCAGGCGCCGGAGCACCAGGAGCCTGGTGGCGGCCGGCCTGCTGGCGGTCGGCGTCTTCTCCGCAGCCTTGGGGGCGTGGGCCGACGCCGTCTGGGGGACGGGGGCGACCGTCGGCGTCGGGGTGGGGGCCGGTCTCGCGAGCGGGGCGCTGTCCGCCTGGTTCTTGCGCGCCGTCCCCCAGGCGATGCTGGGCAGGATGACCGGCATCGTCAACGGGTTGAGCACCGCCATGGTGCCCCTGGGCGTGGCGGTCTTCGGCGCGCTCATGGTCCGTCTGCCGCTGCCGCTGCTCTGGCTCGTCCTCGGTGCCATCCCGGCGGCGGCGGGGCTCGGCCTGGTCGCCCCGGTGGAGGACGATCTGGAGCGGGTCGTGAACAGCCAGGCGCCCGGGGTCAGGCTGGCGGCTCTGGGCAGGAGCCGCCGGAACGGGACGTCCTCCTGGAGGCCGGCTCCGGACGGGGCGGGGCCAGGGCTGCCTGCTGCGGATGCCGCCGGGCCCGTGCCCACCCGGGCGGTGCGGTCCGGCGCCGCGGACTTGCGGGCGCGCCACGGCTTCCTCTGGCTGCGCCCGCCCTGCTGAGGCGACGGCGGAAGCCGCCGCTCATCACGCCGAGGAGCGAAGCGCTCCTGAGAGGCCTCACGAAGCCCAGGCGGTCGGAAAGGAGGTCCGTCGGCGCCAGGGCGAAGTTTAGCCATCGCCGCCCAGAGGAAGCAGGACCATGCAGGACTGGGCGCAACCCCGTCGCGACAGGCGAAACGGCATTCACGCAAAGCGTCAATGGAGAGGTCCAAGCGGACGAATCAGACGGGTTTCAACACAAGGCGTTGCAGGAAAAAGCTCAACCCCGCCGTATATGCCACGCCAATACCGGCTCAGCAGGCGCACAAGGGAGCAAGACCCTGGGCGCGGGCCCCGGTTAGAACAGCAGTTCCACATCGTTGGGAGGATGGTGACTTCATGCCTCACCTTCGCTGGAACCGCGCCTTCGGCGCCGCCGGCCTTCTCGCCGCCCTGCTGCTGGCGGCCGCCTGTGGGGGCGGCGCACAGTCGGCCAACGGCGGCGGGAATTCAGGGCTCCAGGTGATCCAGATCGCCACCCAGAGCCCGCTCTCCGGCGACGAGTCGGTGCAGGGGATCGCGCTCAAGAACGGCGCTGCGCTCAAGCTGAAGCAGGAGTACGACCAGTTCAAGGCGATGGGCTTCGACGTCCGGCTCGACCCGCAGGACGACAAGGGTGACCCCAACACGGGCGTGGCCAACGCCCAGAAGCTGGCGGCCGATCCGCAGGTGCTGGCGGTGGTCGGGCACCTCGACTCCGGCGTGATGATCCCCTCGGAGGCGCAGTACCATCCGGCCCAGCTGCCCATCGTCTCGCCGGCCAACACCAACCCCGACGTGACGAGCAAGTACAAGTACCCCGAGATCAGCCGGATCTGCGGCCGGGACGACGTCCAGGGACCCGTGGGCGCCATCTTCGCGAAGGACCAGCTGGGCGTGAAGACGGTCTTCGTCATCGACAACATCACGGCCTACGGGACCGGCGTGGCCAACGCCTTCAAGCAGAAGGCCCAGGAGCTGGGCCTGCAGGTGGTCGGCTCCCAGTCGGTGGACAAGAGCGAGACCGACTACTCCAACGTGCTCACCCAGATCCAGCAGAAGAAGCCCGACCTGGTCTACTACGGCGGTCTCTACCAGGGCTTCGCCCTGATGCTCAACCAGGCGGCGGCCAAGGGGATCCACACCAAGTGGATGGGACCGGACGGCGTCTTCTCCAACGGTCTCGTGGCCACGGCGAAGGAGAACGCGATCGGCGTCTACGCCACCTCGGTGGCGGCGCCCACCGACCTGACGCCCGGCGGGAAGCAGTTCATCGACGCCTACAAGGCGGAGTACGGCGACAACCCCGACCCCTACGCCATCTACGGCTATGACGCCATGGGCGTCGTCCTCCAGGGGCTGAAGGACGCCATCCAGAAGAATGGCGGCAAGCTCCCCACCCGGGCCCAGGTGCGCGATGCGATCCGGGCCATCAAGGACTACCAGGGTGCGCTGGTCAAGGTCGGCTTCGACGACATCGGCGACAACATGTACGCGGGCTACTACGTCTACCAGATCACCAGCGCCAACGCCTCCACGACCGGAGACGCCAAGCTGCTGGCCCAGTACGACCCGAAAGGCCATCGGGTCGGCCAGTAGGGGGATGAGGCCGGGCGGCCTGCGGGAGGAGGCCGGGCGACGTTCCGGCCCCCTTCCGCAGGCCCCCGGCGTGGTCCCCGCATCGACGGGGGATCGATGGGAGGCGATCGGTTCGCAATGTCCACCACACTGCAGACGCTGCCGCAGCTGGTGCTCGACGGGCTCGTGGTCGGCTTCGTCTACGCCCTGATCGCGGTCGGCTACACCATGGTCTACGGGGTGCTCAAGCTGATCAACTTCGCCCACGGGGACGTCTTCATGGTCGGCGCCTTCGTGGGCACCGAAGTGCTCCAGGCGCTCACCGCGGGCGGGCACCCGCTCTCGCCCTGGCTCCTTCTCCTGGCCGCGGTGGTCCCTGCCGCGGTGGTGACGGCGATATTGGGCGTGGGCATCGAGCGCATCGCCTATCGCCCGCTCCGGCACGCACCCACGCTGATCGTGCTGGTCTCCGCCATCGGCGTCTCCTTCGTCCTGGAAGATCTCGTCCGGCTGGTGGAGAGCATCCATCTGGGGAAGTTCGTCCTCCCCGTCCCCACCGTCTTCGCCACCGTCTACCGCTTTCACCTCGCCGGGCTGTCCAACCCCCTCACCCTCCGCCTGAACAGCATCGTGGTGGTGGTGGCCGCCATCCTCATGATGGTCGGGCTGACGCTCTTCGTGGGGCGGACGCGGCCGGGGAAGGCGATGCGCGCGGTGGCGGAGGATCAGGCCACGGCGGCGCTGCAGGGGGTCGACGTCAACGCCATCATCGCCCTCACCTTCCTGGTCGGGTCGGCCATGGGGGGCGCCGCCGGCGCGCTCTTCGCCACCCAGTACACCCTGGTGACGCCCTACATGGGCTTCCAGATCGGCATCAAGGCGTTCACCGCGGCCGTGGTGGGCGGGATCGGCAACATCCCCGGCGCCTTCCTGGGCGGGATCCTGCTCGGCGTGCTGGAACAGGTGGGCGGCGGCTTCATCGGCACGAAGTTCCAGAACGTGGTCGCCTTCAGCGTGCTGGTGCTGGTGCTGGTCCTGCTGCCGTCCGGCCTGCTGGGCGAGCGGGTCCAGGAGAGGACGTGAGGTCGTGGCCGAGATGCGCCGTTCCCTCGGACGCTACCGGCTGCCGCTTCCCGGCGGCCGCACCGGGCAGCTGGTGACGCTCGCCGCCTACCTGGCGCTGAGCACCTTCCTGCTGCAGGTCTTCCCGCAGTCGATCATCGCCTTTCTGCTCTTCCTGGCCAACCTGGCGCTGGTCTTCGGCGCCCGCGCGCTGCCCGCCGGCTGGCAGGTCGGCATCGCGGCGGTGGAGATGGCGGTCGTCTTCCCGCTGGTCGCCGGGGCCAACCCCTTCTTCGTCGGCGTCGCCACCACCGTCGCCATCTACGTGGCTCTGGCGCTCGGGCTCAACATCGTGGTCGGGCTGGCCGGGCTCCTCGACCTCGGCTACGTCGCCTTCTACGCCACCGGCTCCTACCTCTGGGCGATCTTCTCCACGGGCCAGGCGGCCCACTTCCTGCCCTTCATCCACGGGCCGCTGGGCGGCGGCTGGTTCTGGCCCTTCCTGCTCTTCGGGCTGGCCGTGGGGGCGCTGATGGGGACGGCGCTGGGCATCCCCGTGCTCCGCCTGCACGGCGACTACCTGGCCATCGTCACCCTCGGCTTCGGGGAGATCATCCGGCTCCTGGCGGCCGGGCTGAACAAGATCACCAACGGCTCCATCGGTCTCCCCGGGGTCCGGCCGCCCCAGCTCTTCTCGGTCCAGCTGGGGCAGCCCATCGACTACTACTTCATCACGCTGGTGCTGGTGGGCGTCATCATCCTGGTGGCCCAGCGCCTGGAGGAGTCGCGCATCGGGCGCGCCTGGACCGCCATGCGCGAAGACGAGCCGGCGGCGCGGGCCATGGGCATCCCCCTGGTCGCCACCAAGCTGCTCGCCTTCGCCTCCGGCGCCTCCTTCGCCGGCGTGATGGGCGTCATCTTCGCCGCCAAGCAGGGGTACGTCGACCCGACCAGCTTCACGTTCATGGAGTCGATCGGCGTCGTCGCCATGATCGTGCTGGGCGGCATGGGGAGTCTCCCGGGCGTCGCCCTGGGGGCTGCGATCGTCACGCTCCTCAACGTCCAGGTGCTGGGCGGTCTCTCGGACTGGCTCAACGGCCTGGGTGCGCGCTTCGGCTTCACGATCCCGCCGGAGCTGAACCCGGCGCAGTACCACCAGCTGGTCTTCGGCCTGATCCTGGTGGTGATGGCCATCCTGCGTCCCTCGGGCCTCATCCCGGCCCGCCGCCGCCACGTCCGGCTGACCGCGGCCGGCGCCGCGACGGCGGGCGGAGCGACCGCCCCGCTCGAGGCGGCCGGGGCGGTGCTGGCCGACCCGCCGGCGCCCGCGCCGGCCGGTTCGCGCCGGCCGGCCGCCGGCGCGGAGGCGCATCCCCGAGGCGGGCGCGGGCAGGAGGAGAGCCCCCAGGGGGCCGGGGAGGAGGTCCTCCTGGATGCCCGCGGCGTGACCAAGCGCTTCGGCGGACTGGTCGCCATCGACGCGGTGGACATGGTGATCCGGGAAGGGCAGATCCACAGCCTGATCGGGCCCAACGGGGCGGGGAAGACCACCTTCTTCAACATGATCACCGGGGTCTATCGGCCCGACGCGGGCCAGATCCTCTTCCAGGGGCGGCCCGTCGCCGGCCTCCAGCCGGAGGAGGTGGCGCTCCGCGGCATCAGCCGCACCTTCCAGAACATCCGCCTCTTCCGCGAGATGACGGCGCTGGAGAACGTGCTGGTCGGCCGCCACATCCATCTCCGCTCCGGCCTGGTGGACGTCCTCTTCCGCACCCCCCGCATGCGCCGGGAGGAGTCGGAGGCGGTCGACCGGGCGGCGGAGCTCCTCCGCTACGTCGGCCTGGCGGGTCTGGAGAACGAGCTGGCCCGGAACCTGCCCTACGGGAGCCAGCGACGGCTCGAGATCGCCCGCGCCCTCGCCTCGGAGCCGCGGCTGCTCCTGTTGGACGAGCCGGCGGCGGGCATGAACCCGCGCGAGACCGGCTCGCTCCTGGAGCTGATCGAGGAGCTCCGCTCGGGGATGGGGCTGACGATCCTGCTGATCGAGCACGACATGAAGGTGGTCATGAGCATCTCGGACGTGGTGACCGTCCTGGACCACGGCGCCAAGATCTGCGAGGGGACGCCCGACGAAGTGCGGCGAGACCCGCGGGTGATCGAGGCCTACCTCGGGCGGAGCGCGGGTTGAGGCGGCGGGCGAGATGAGGAGGTGGCGGGTCATCGCAAGGCGTCCTGTGCTCGAGTTGGAAGACGTCCATACGTTCTACGGTCCCATCGAGGCGCTGAAGGGGATCTCCCTGCAGGTGGGGGAGAGATCGTCACCCTCATCGGCTCCAACGGCGCGGGGAAGACGACCACGCTCCGCTCCATCTCCGGGACGGTCCAGCCCCGGCGCGGCCGCATCCTCTTCCTGGGGGAGCCGATCCAGAGCCTTCCGCCGCACCGGATCGCGGCGCTGGGCGTGGCCCACGTGCCGGAGGGGCGCCACGTCTTCGCCCGCCTGACGGTGCAGGAGAACCTGGAGATGGGCGCCTACCTGGTCCGGGACCGCGCGCAGATCCGCCGACGGCTGGAGTACGTCTACGCCATGTTCCCGCGGCTGGTGGAGCGGCGACGCCAGGCGGCCGGCACCATGTCCGGCGGCGAGCAGCAGATGCTGGCCATCGGCCGGGCCCTGATGAGCGGGCCGCGGCTGCTGCTGCTGGACGAGCCCTCCATGGGCCTCGCGCCGGTGCTGGTGGAGCAGATCTTCGAGACGATCCTGCAGCTGAAGCGGGACGGGATCACCATCCTCCTGGTGGAGCAGAACGCCAACCAGGCGTTGCGCGTCGCCGACCGCGGCTACGTGCTCCAGACGGGCCGGATCACCCTGGCCGACGAGGCCGCCCGGCTCCTGGACAACCCCGAGGTGCAGGAGATGTACCTGGGCGCCTGAAGGGGTGCGCGGGCAGGTGTCCGAGCCGGTGCCTGAGAAGGTGCCCGAGCGGGCGCCCGGACCGAGCGGGTGCCCCCATCCTGAGGGAAGGAAGGTGGAAGAGCCTTGTCCTTCTTCTCCGAGCGCTACCGGGAGATGACCCCCGGTTCGAGGCGGCTCTACGAGCGCGCGCGCCGCGTGACGCCGGGCGGCGTCAGCCACAACCTGCGCTACTTCGCCCCCTACCCGCTCTTCGTCGAGCGGGCGGACGGCGCCTACGTCTGGGACGTGGACGGCAACCGCTACGTCGATCTCTGGATGGGCCACTACGCCCACATCCTGGGCCACCGGCCGCGGCCGGTGATGGAGCGCTTCCTCGCCCAGGCGGCGGAGGGGGCGCACTGGGGGATCGTCCACCCGCTCCAGGTGGAGCTGGCGGAGACGCTGGTCCGGTTGCTTCCTGCCGCCGAGGAGGTCCGCTTCTGCGTCAGCGGGACGGAGGCGACCATGTACGCGGTCCGCCTCGCCCGGGCCTTCACCGGCAGGAAGGTGGTCCTCAAGGCCCGCGGCGGCTGGCACGGCGGCAACAGCGACCTGGCCCGGGCGGTCCACGCGCCCATGGAGCTGCCGGAGAGCGCGGGCCTGCCGCCGGGCGTGGACGAGGCGGTGGACGCCTTCTCGTACAACGACTTCGAGGACACCCGGCGCGCCGTGGAGCGGTACGGCTCGGAGCTGGCGGCGGTGATCCTCGAGCCGGTCCAGAACGCCTTCGTCCCGCCCGAGCCCGGGTACCTCCAGCGGGTCCGGGAGCTGACCGAGCGCGCCGGGGCCCTCCTCATCCTGGACGAGGTGATCACCGGCTTCCGCCTCGGCCTGACCGGCGCCCAGGGGCGCTACGGGGTGAGGCCCGACCTCTTCACGCTGGGGAAGGTGGTCGGCGGCGGCATGCCGGTGGCGGCGATCGCCGGGCGGCGAGAGATCCTGGAGCTGGCCAGCCCGACCAGCGGCCGCCGGAAGGGGGAGGCGGTCCTGGCGGGGGGCGGCACCTTCTCCGCCATGCCGGCGGCCATGGCGGCCGGCTTGGCCATGGTCCGCCACCTGGAGGAGCGCGCGCCGGCGCTCTACGAGGAGCTGGAGGCGAAGGGGGAGCGCCTCCGCCGCGGCCTCGAGGAAGCCTTCGCCGCCGCCGGCCTCCCGGCGCGCGTCTTCGGCGTCGGCTCGCTCTTCTCGGTGGCCTTCCCCGACCCGCCCGAGGCCGAGATCCGGAACAACGAGGACGTGGAGCGGAGGACGGACCTCTTCCGCCGCGACCACGCGTTCCGCCTGGGCATGCTCGCCCATGGGGTCTACCTGGTCAACGGGGGCGGCGCGCTCTCGGCGGCGCACGGCGAGGAGGAGATCGAGCGGGTGGTGGAGGCGGCCGCCCGGGTGGCCGAGGAGATGGTGCTCCACGGCGAGTAGCCGGAGCCGGCGGGGCGGGGGAGACCGCAAGGGAACGGGGCGGCGTCCGGCCAATACTCCCTCTCAAATCAGGGCAGGCGGGCCGAGCCGAGCCGGCCCGGCGCCCAGGGGGTGCCCGCGCATGGCCCAGGAAGGCAAGGTCTGGTCGTTTCGCCTGACCACGCTCTCGCTCGCCCTCATCCCCGTGGCGGTGGGGATCAACTACGTGGGCAAGCTCTTCGCCGCCACCCTCAAGCTTCCGCTCTGGCTGGACTCCGTCGGCACCATCCTCTCCGGCATGCTGGCCGGGCCCTGGATCGGCGCCCTCTCCGGAGCCGTCAACAACGCGATCTACGGCCTGACCGCGGACCCCGTCTCCTTCTGGTACCTGATCACGAGCCTCGGCATCGGCCTTGCCGCCGGCTACCTGGCCTTCGCCGGCTGGATCCGGACGCCGGCCCGGGCGCTGGTGACCGGCCTGATCGTGGCCGCGGTGGCGGCGGTCGTCTCCACGCCGATCAACGTCCTCCTCTGGCACGGCCAGACCGGCAACGTCTGGGGGGACGCGATCTACGCCGTCCTGGTCCGGTCGGGCTGGCCGGTCTGGCTGGCTTCCTTCGTCGATGAGGCGGCGGTCGACCTGCCCGACAAGGTGGTGACGGTCTTCGTCGCCTACCTGGTCTACCGGGCCCTGCCGGAGCGCTTCGTCCGGTCGTTCGGACCGGTCCGCGAGATCGAGCGGCTGTGAGGGCGCGCGGCTCGAGCCTCTACGTCCCCGGCGACAGCTGGCTCCACCGGCTCGACCCCCTGACCAAGCTGGGGCTGGCGCTGGCGGCCGTGGCGCTGGTCTTCGTGCTGCCGGCCCCGCCGGCCAGTCTCGGCCTGTGGCTCCTTCTGGCGGCGGTCCTGGGCTCGGCCGGCCTCCTGCGCGCGCTCCTGCCCGTCCTGGCCGGCGCCGGTTTCCTGGCGGTGACGTTCTTCGTCGTCCAGGGGCTGGTCTACCCGGGCAACCTCCACCCCGTCCTCCGGGCCGGGCCGCTCGTCCTCTACCGCGAGGGGCTCCTCCTCGGGCTCCTCCTGGCGCTCCGCCTCTTCGACATCCTGACCGCGACCGCCCTCCTGGTGATGGCGACGCGGCCCTCGGACCTGGTGGAGGCGCTGGTCCGGCGCGGTCTCTCGCCGCGCCTGGGCTACGTGATCGTGGCGGTGCTGCAGGTGATCCCGGCCATGGTGGCCACCGCCTCCACCATCCTCGACGCGCAGCGCTCGCGCGGCATGGAGACGGAAGGAAGCCTCGCCGTCCGCCTCCGCGCCCTGCTTCCTCTCGTCACGCCGCTCGTCACCGGCTCGCTCCTCGCCGCCCACGAGCGCGCGCTGGCGCTGGAGGTGCGCGGCTTCTCCGCCCGGGGCCCGCGGACGTTCCTGCGCGAGGAAGCGGTGGGGCGCGGGGCGCTCCTCCTCCGCGGCCTGGCGGCGCTCTTCCTTCTCCTGGCGCTCCTGCTGCGGGTGGCGGGCGGGGTGGGCCGATGGCCGTAGAGGCCGTGGTCGAGGTCCGCGACCTCCGCTACCGGTACCCGGGCGCCGCGAAGCCGGCGCTCGACGGCGTCAGCCTCCAGCTCCGCCGCGGCGAGGTGGTCGGCCTGATCGGCCCCACCGGCGCCGGCAAGTCGACGCTCTGCCAGGCGCTGGTGGGGCTGGTGCCGCAGTTCTACCGGGGTGCCGTGGGCGGCAGCGTCCGCCTCCTCGGGCGTGACGCCCAGACCACGCCCGTCGCCGAACTCAGCCGCCACGCCGGCCTCGTCTTCCAGAATCCCTTCACCCAGATCACCGGCGCCCGCTTGACCGTCTACGAGGAAGTCGCCTTCGGCCTCGAGAACGCGGGCATCCCCCGCGAGGCCATGCGCCGGCGGATCGACCGGGTGCTGCGCCTGCTCGGCCTCGACCGCCTGGCCGAGCGCAACCCCTTCACCCTTTCGGGCGGCCAGATGCAGCGCCTGGCCATCGCCTCGGTGCTGGTCCTGGAGCCCGAGGTGCTGGTGCTGGACGAGCCCACCTCCCAGCTCGACCCCGCCGGGACGCGCGAGGTTTTCGAGGCGCTGGAGACCATCCGCCGCGGCGGGACCACCGTGCTCATCGCCGAGCAGAAGGTCGAGCGCCTGGCCGCCTGGGCCGACCGGCTGCTCCTCCTCGACGCGGGGCGGCTGGTGGCGGAGGGGAGTCCCCGCCAGCTCTTCTCCCGCGAGGACCTGGAGGCGCGGGGCGTCGCCCGCCCACCGGTGACCGCCGCCTGCCGGGCCCTGGGCTGGCGCGCGCGGGACGGGCTCTACCCGGTGACGGTGGAGGAGGCGGCGGACCTGGGAAGGGAGGTTCTGGGCGAGGCTCCGGCAGCCGGCGCCGGCGCCGGCGCCGCCGGCGTTTCCCGTGCGGGTCCCGCCGGGGCCGGGGAGGCGCGGGCGGGGGAGGGCCAGCCGGACGGCTCCGGCCTGGTCATCCGGCTCCGCGGCCTCCGCTTCCATTACGACCCGTCCGAGCCCGTCCTCGACGGCCTCGAACTGGAGTTCGGCCCCGGCGCCACCGCGCTCGTCGGCCAGAACGGCGCCGGCAAGTCGACGCTCCTCCGCCTCCTCAACGGTCTCCTCAAGCCGGTGGCCGGGACGGTGGAGGTGGGGGGCGTCGACACGCGCACCACCACCGTCGCCCGCCTGGCCCGCCGGGTCGGCCTCGTCTTCCAGAACCCCTCGGACCAGCTGTTCAAGCCCCGGGTCCTGGACGAGGTGATGTTCGGCCCGCTCAACCTGGGCGTGGCGCCTTCCGAGGCCCGCCGCCGCGCCCGCGACGCGCTGGCCTCCCTGGGCCTGGAGTGGGCGGCCGAGCTCAACCCCTACGACCTCGGCCTCGGGGAGCAGAAGCTGGTCGCCATCGCCTCGGTCCTCGCCATGGAGACGCCCGCCCTGCTCCTGGACGAGCCGACCATCGGCCAGGACTTCCGCGGGCTCGAACGGCTGTTCGCCCTGATCGGGGGGCTGGTCCGGGCGGGGCGGACCGTGCTGCTCGTCAGCCACGACATGGAGTTCGTGGCCCGCTGCGCGCAGCGGGTGGTGGTGCTCCACCGGGGCCGGGTGCTGGCCGACGGCTCCGCCGAGGCGCTGCTGGGCGAGGCGGAGCTCCTGGCCCGGGCCGGCCTGGAGCCGCCCCAGCCGGCGATCCTGGGCGCGCGGCTCGGGCTCGCGGCGCCGACGCCGACCGTGGCCCGGCTGGTGGAGGAGGTGACGGGCCTCCTGCGCGGTGGAGGGCGCCCCGGGCATGTCTCTCCTGGAAAAGGTCCGTGTCCCGGGAGAGGCCAAGGTGGGGGGTAGGGGACGGTGTCGCCGCCCGGGGGGCTCTGCGGCGACCATGCCCGGTAGCGGGTTCCTTCGTCCGTCTTCCGCATACCCGTGGGTGGCCGGCGGCCGAAACCAGCACCCGTCGAGCGATCCTGGCCTTTACCACCCACGTCTTCCTCACCCGGCGGTGGCCCCCGCTTCGTTGGAAGCGATGCCGCGGGGCGCCGGGGAACGCCGCGGGGCGCCCCGAAGGGAACCGCACAACCTGCGCCGCGTTCCAAGGCGAAACGGGCTTGCTGCGGGAGGAAAGAGACGGAAAGTGTCCAATCAGCGCTTGTACGCCACGTCGTCCATCCGGGAGGGATGCGCGCTTGCTCCGACACGCCCGTCTTGCGGGGGTCGTCCTCGTCGCCGCGGCGCTCCTCGCCGCCTCGTGCGGCGGCCAGGGCGGATCGAAGCCCTCGTCCTCTGCGTCCCCGGCTTCGTCCTCCTCGAGTTCCGCCGGAGCCTCCGGGGGCACCATCAAGATCGGCTTCATCACCTCCGAGACCGGCTCGCAGGCCGCCTTCGGCCAGGCGCATATACGCGGCTACGAGATCGCGCTCGAAGAGATCAACGCCAAGGGCGGTGTGCTCGGCAAGAAGATCGAGCTGGACAAGTGCGACGACACGTCCAAGCCCGACCAGGCGGTCCAGTGCGTCTCCAAGCTGGTCGACCAGGACCACGTGCCGCTCATCATGGGGTCCTACTCGAGCGAGAGCACGTACGCGATCGTCCCGGTCATGACCCAGAAGCAGATCCCCCTGATCATCCCGACCGCGGTCGCGGACAACGTGATGCAGAGCGGCTCGCCCTGGATCTTCCGCATCTGCGCCGGGTCGGGCGACTACGCGCGGGCCATGGTCGACTTCCTCAAGCATAACGGCGATCCCAAGACCATGGCGATCATCTACGAGAACACCAACTTCGGGCAGTCCAACGACAAGTCCATGCGGAAGGCGGCGGCCGACGGGGGCATCCGGGTGATCGACGAGGAAGGGTACAACGCCGGCTCCCCCGACTACAAGGCGATGCTCCAGAAGGTGAAGGCGAAGCATCCGGACGCCATCTACTTCGCCAGCTACCTCCTCGACGCGGTGACGCTGATGCACCAGGCGCGCCAGGTGGACCTGAACGCGAAGTACTTCACGGCGGCCGGCACCGGCTTCAGCGCGGCCGAGTTCCCGACGCCGGACAAGGGTGCCGGGAAGGACGCCGAGTACACCTTCTCGGTCAACCAGTGGCTGCCGGACGTCAGCTGGCCCGGCGCCAAGGAGTTCGACCAGAAGTTCTTCGCGAAGTACGGCTCGCACCCGGCCTACCACGCCACCGAGGCGTACGCCTCGCTTTACGCGGCGGCGGCGGCCATCGAGAAGGCCGGCTCGCTCGACCCGGCCAAGATCCAGCAGGCGTTGCACCAGATCGACATCCAGACGGCCTTCGGTCCGGTCCGCTTCGGCGAGAGCGGCCAGAACCCGCACCCGGTCCTGATCTCGCAGGTGCAGAACGGGAAGTTCGCAACCGTCTGGCCGACCGACGCGGCTTCGGCCAAGCCGATCTACCCGACGCCGGCCTGGAACCAGCGCTGACGCGCGGGCCGAGGAGAGTGGGTGGCGCCGGCGGAAGGGGTCCGGAGCGCCACCCGCTTCCTCTGTGGTTCGGGAAGGAAGGCGCGGGCGTGCGAGGGAGGCGTTGACGGCGTCGATGACGACAAGGCGATGGATCGGCCTCTTCCTGCTGGCCCTCGGAGTCGGCTACCTTCTCGACGCGCTCGGGGTCTGGGACTTCGGCGTGGTCTTCCGAACCTACTGGCCGTCGGCCGTCGTCCTCTTCGGCCTCGTCCAGTTGGTGACGCGGCCAGCCTCGCGAGGGTTGTCGCTCATCCTGATCGCCGTCGGCCTCTACCTGCAGGTCGACGCGCTGCACCTCCTGGGCGTCGACGTGGGCCGCCTCTTCTGGGCGGCGGTCCTGGTCGTCGCCGGGCTCTGGCTGCTGGCGGGGCGCGGGGGGTCGCGCCGATGGGCCGGCCTCGCGCTCGACACGGTGGACCTGATCGGCTTCTTCGGAAGCACCGAAACCCCGATCCTGTCGCAGGCGTTTCGGGGAGGCAGCGTGACCGCGATCTTCGGAGGCTCGGTGCTGGATCTCCGCCGCGCCCGGCTCGCCGCCGAGGGGGCGGAGATGGACCTGGTGGCCGTCTTCGGCAGGGTCAGGCTCCTGGTTCCGGAATCGTGGCGGGTGGTGGCCGACGGGCTCCAGGTCTTCGGAGGGTGGCGGAACGAGACCCGTCTCGCCGACCAGCCGGGGACCGCCGGTGCCACGCTGCGGGTGACCTGCTTCCCGGTCTTCGGCCGGATCGTGATCCAGAACTGAGAAGCACCCGGCGGGACGGAGACTCCGAGCCGGGCGCGGGGGAGGCGGGCGTTTGGTCATCCTTCAGACCGTGCTCAACGGGCTGTTGACCGGCGGGCTCTACGCGCTGATCGGCATCGGCATGGCGGTCGTCTTCGGCGTCATGCGCATCGTCAACTTCGCGCACGGCGCGCTGGTCATGGTCGGGATGTACGCGGCCTACTTCGCCTTCACGCTCCTGGGCATCAACCCCTACTGGGGCTGGCTCCTCGCGGCGCTGGCGCTCTTCGCCCTCGGCTGGCTCCTCTACCGGGGGCTGGTCCGGCCGGTGATGGGCCAGTCCGACTTCATGCAGATCCTGCTCACCACCGGGATCTGGCTGGCGCTGGTGGACCTGGCGCAGCTCCTCTTCGGCGCGGACTACCGCCAGATCAACCTCGCCATGGCCAACGCCGTCGTCCGCGTCGGGACGCTCCGGCTGAGCGCGGGCTATCTCCTCTCCTTCGCCGTGGCGGCGGTGGTGATCGGCCTCGTCTACGTCGTGCTCTACCGCACGGAGCTGGGGCGGGACATCCGCGCGGTGGCGCAGAACCGCGACGTGGCGCCGCTGATGGGGATCGACGTGGAGCGGGTCTCGGCGGCCGCCTTCGGCCTGGGGGCGGCCTGCGCCGGCGCCGGCGGGGCGCTCCTCCTGCCCCTCTTCTACCTCTACCCGACGGTGGGCGACCCGCTGCTGCTCCGCTCCTTCGTGATGGTGGTCCTGGGCGGCATGGGCAGCGTGGAGGGGGCGGCGCTGGGCGGCCTCATCCTGGGCGTGGCGGAGGGCCTGACCGGCTACTTCTGGACCGACAGCTACTCGCAGGTGGTCGACTTCGTCCTCTTCCTGGCCATCCTCCTGCTGCGGCCGAGCGGGCTGCTGGGGAGGCAGCGGGCATGAGCGGCGGGCGGCGGCGGCTCTACCTGGGCAGCCTGGTGGCCTTGCTGTTGCTGCTGCTCGTCCCCTTCGGGGTGCAGAACAGCTACTACCTCCAGGTCCTCTTCCGCATCTTCGTCTTCGCGGCGCTCGGCCTGGCCTGGAACCTGGTGGGCGGCTACGCGGGGCAGCTGAGCCTCGGACACGTGGCCTACTTCGGCGTGGGCGCCTACGCCTTCACCCTGCTCGTCCGGGACCTCCACTGGAACCCGTGGTGGAGCGTGCTGGGCGGGGTGGGCTTCTCGGTGGTGGCCGCTCTCCTGATCGGCTCGATCACCTTCCGCCTGCGCGGCCCCTACTTCACGCTGGCGACCATCGCCACGGCGGAGATCCTCCGCCTGCTCGTCCTCAACCTGAAGGACCTGACCGGGGGCGCCGTCGGCCTGCCCACGCCGGCCCTCTTCGCCGGCGCGTCGACCGACCGGGCCTTCTACGCGGCGGCGGTGCTGCTGGCGGCGGTGGCCTACGCCCTCAACCTCTGGGCGGACCGCTCCCGCTTCGGCTACTACCTGATGGCCATCCGCGAAGACGAGGACACGGCCATGGCGGTGGGCGTCAACCCGGCGCGGACCAAGCTGCTGGCGCTGCTGCCGAGCGCCGCCATCACCTCGCTGGCGGGCTCGCTCTACGCCAGCTCGTTCCACTACATCCAGGCCGACTACATCTTCTCCATCGACATCTCGAACCAGGCGGCCATCGTGGCCATGCTGGGAGGCGCCGGCACCGCCCTCGGGCCGGTGCTCGGCTCGGTCATCCTGACCACCGCCTCCGAGCTCTTCAAGGAAGTCTTCCAGACGGCGCACCTCCTGATCTACGGGATCCTGATCATCCTCGTCGTCCTCTTCCTGCCCGGGGGGGTGATCGGCTTCTTCGGGAGGCGGAGCCGGCGGCGCGCGCAGAGGGAGCCCGGCCCCTTCGCCGGAAGCCTGAGTGGGGAGGAGGGATCGCCACGCCATTCCTCGAGCTCGAGCACGTGACGAAGCGCTTCGGCGGCCTCGTCGCCACCCACGACGTCAGCTTCACCGTCGAGCGGGGCGAGGTGGTCTTCATCATCGGGCCCAACGGGGCCGGGAAGACGACGCTCTTCAACCTGATCACCGGCTACCTCCGTCCGGACGCCGGCGTGATCCGCTTCCGCGGCCTGCCGATCCAGGGGCTGCCCCCCTACCGGATCACGGCCATGGGGGTGGGGCGCACCTTCCAGATCCCGAAGCCGCTGGCCCACCTGAGCGTGGTCGAGAACGTGATGCTGGGCGCCTTCCTGCGCGCCGGCACCTACGCGGAGGCGGAGCGGCGGGCGCTGGAGGTCCTGGAACGGCTGGAGATGCGGGAGCTGGCCCGGGTGGAGGCGGGCAGCCTGCCCGTCGCCTCGCTCAAGCGGCTGGAGGTGGCCCGGGCGCTGGCCACCGGCGCGGAGCTCCTCCTCCTGGACGAGGTGGTGGCGGGGCTGAGCCCCGCCGAGGCCGACGCCTTCGTCGGCATCCTGCGCCGCCTCCCCGAGATGGGCGTCACCGCCGTGGGCGGGGTGGAGCACATCATGCGCGTGGTCGTCTCCATCGCCGACCGTGTCATCGTCCTCGACCACGGGACGCGGCTCGCCGCCGGCCGCCCCGAGGAAGTGGTCCGCGACCCGGCCGTCGTCGAGGCCTACCTCGGCACCAAGTTCGCCCGGAGGGAGGAAGCGCCGTGACCCTCTCGACTCCGACCCCGCCCCCGTCGGCGACCTCGCGGCCGGGCCCGCTCCTCTCGGTGCGCGGCGTCACCGCCTTCTACGACGAGTTCCAGGCGCTCTGGGGCGTCGACCTGGAGGTGCGCGAGGGCGAGGTGGTGACGCTCCTGGGCGCCAACGGCGCCGGCAAGACGACCACGCTCCGGGTCATCTCCGGCCTCCTCCGCCCGCCCTCGGGCGGCGTTCGCTTCGCGGGCCGGGAGATCACGGGCCTTCCTGCCCACCGCATCGTCGAGCTGGGCATCGCCCACGTCCCCGAGGGGCGGCAGCTCTTCCCGCAGATGAGCGTGGAGGAGAACCTGCTCCTCGGCGGCCGCATCGCGCGGGTCCGCCCGCGGCGCCAGGCCAACCTCGAGCGGATGGTGGACCTCTTCCCGATCCTGGGCGAGCGGCGGCACCAGGCGGCCGGCACCCTCTCCGGCGGCGAGCAGCAGATGCTGGCCATCGCCCGGGCGCTCATGTCGGAGCCGCGGCTCCTCCTCCTGGACGAGCCGTCGCTCGGCCTCGCCCCCCGGGTGACCGAGGAAGTCTTCGCCACCGTCCGCTCCATCGCCGCCCGCGGCGTCACCGTCCTGCTCGTCGAGCAGAACGTGCTCGAGGCGCTGGAGATCTCGGACCGGGGCTACGTCATCGAGCACGGGCGGATCGTCCGTTCCGGCCCGGCCGCCGAGCTGGCCGGCGACCCGGGCATCCGGGAGGCGTACCTGGGGTTGTAGGGGCTGCAGGGGTTGTAGGGCCGGCGGCGGCCGGGTGGAGCGTGTTGGAGCGCGTGCGGGCCTGTGTCCCGGAACCTGGGGGGCGGCGCGTGCCCGCGGAGTCGGGGGGTAGGGGGCGGTCCGGGCCGGGTGCGCAACAGGTGCGGTGGTCGTGGGGTACGGGGTTCTTCCTGCCGCTCCGAACCTACCGGTACGTCCAGACCGTCGGAACGCAGCTTGCCTGAACCACCCCCGGCGCCCCCAAGCCGCTCGGACCCGCCCGCCTTCAGCGCGCCATCGGCAGCTCGGCGAGGCGCACCTCGCGCCGCAGGACCGTCCCGTCGCGGAGCAGCTCCAGCTCCACGCGCTCGCCGGCGGCCCGGCCGTAGAGGAGCGCCCGGATCTCGGCGGCCGAGGAGACGGCCCGCCCGTCGGCCTTGTAGATCAGGTCCCCCGGCATCAGCCCCGCCTCGTCGGCCGGGCTGCCCGGCAGGACGGTCAGCACCTGGGCGCCGCGGTGCGCGGGAAGCCCCAGGGCGCGCGCGACGGCGGGGGGAAGGACCGCTTCCTCCGCCTCCACGCCGAGCCAGGGGTGGAAGGCGCGGCCGCGGCGGATCAGCTGTTCGGCCAGGGGGAGGGCGATGTCCGAGGGGATGGCGAAGCCGAGCCCCTGGCCGGCGGCGAGGATCGCCGTGTTGACGCCCACGACCCGCCCGTCCAGCGTGGCCAGCGCGCCGCCCGAGTTGCCGGGGTTGATGGCGGCGTCGGTCTGGAGGAGGCCGTCGAGGAAGACGCCGCGCGCGACCGGGAGCGACCGCCCGGCGGCGCTGATCACGCCCGAGGTGACGGTCCAGGAGAGACCGAAGGGGTTGCCGACGGCGACCACCAGGCGGCCGGGCCGAAGGTGGGCGGCGGAGGCGAAGTCCGCCAGGGGCAGCGGCTCCAGGGCGCCCTGCAGGCGGACGACCGCCAGGTCGTAGAGCGGGTCGGCGCCCAGCACCTGCCCGGCGAAGCCCTGGCCGTCGTGGAGCTTCACCTCCAGCGAGCGCGCGTTCTCCACCACGTGGGCGTTGGTCAGCACGAGCCCCGGTTCGCGCCAGAGGATGCCCGAGCCCAGGCCCTCGCCGCTCCGGCCGCCCGCCCGCAGGAAGCGGTTCCGGATCTGGACGACGGCCGGGCCGACGCGCTCGGCGGCGCCGCTGATCGCCTGCGAGAGCTCGTCGAGCTCGGGATCGGGGAGGGAGGTCATGGAGAGGGTCACTTCCTTTCGTCACGTGTCGTCACGTGCCGTTCACGGAGCCGGTCGGGGCCTCCATGTGCTCCCATCCTGGACCGGCGGCCGATGAAAGTCAAGGAAGGTCAAAGGCCTGCGGCGCGGCGCCCGCGTGCTCCGTGAAGGCGCCCGCGGCCGGTCGCCCGGCCGGGCACGTCACGCTGCCCCGGCCAGCGTCCGGTCGTGCGGGAGCGGCAGGGTGAGAAGGGCGCCGGCCACGGGCAGCCAGGCCAGGACGGTGAAGACGGCGCCGAGGCCGGCGCGGTCGGCGAGCGAGCCGAGGAGCATGGCACCGAGGCCGCCCATGCCGGCGCTGAAGCCGACCATCAGGCCGGAGGCGAGGCCGACGTTGGAGGGCAGGAGCATCTGCCCGTAGACCACCGTGACGGCGAACGAGGAGAGGATGCTGAAGCCGAAGGCGACCAGCGTCGCCACCGCCAGCAGACCGCTGGCCTGCGGCACCAGCCAGGCGAAGGGGATCGAGAGGAGCATCGAGCCGAGGAGAAGCCACTTCCTGCCGATCCGGTCGGAGAGGAGTCCGCCCAGGTAGGTGCCGGCGGCGCCCGCCAGGAGGAAGACGAAGGTGAGGAGCTCGCCCCGCGCCAGCGGGATGTGGCGCTGGCTGTAGAGCATGGGCAGGAAGCCGGCGACGCCGATCTGGGACCAGGAGCGCATCACCACCACCAGCACCAGGAGCGCCAGCGCCCAGGGCCGGTTCCGGCCGGCGCGGGCGGCGGGCTGCAGCGCCTCCCGGTGGAGCAGCCGGCCGTACCAGGGGAGGACCGCGCCGGTGAGGAGGAGCGCGGCCAGGGCGAGGATCAGGAAGCCCAGCAGGCCGCGGAGCCCCGTCCGCAGGATGAGGAGCGAGACCGCCAGCGGGCCCAGCGCCATCCCCAGGTTGCCGCCCACCTGGAGGACGGCCTGGGCGGCGCCCCGGGCGGGGCCGGCCGCCAGGTGGGTGGCCCGGGAGGCCTCCGGGTGGAAGAGGCCCGAGCCGAGCCCCGCCAGCGTCACCAGGGCGAGCACCCAGCCGTAGGAGGGCGCGGCCCCGGTCAGCGCCACCCCCGCCACGCAGAGGGAGACCCCCAGCGGCAGGAACCAGCTTCTCGGCAGGCGATCGGTCACGTAGCCGAAGAGCGGCTGCATCACCGACGAGGTCAGGTTGGAGACGAGGAGGACCGCGCCCGCCTGCGCGTAGCTCAGGTGGAAGGCGGACCGGTAGAGGGGGAGGAGCGCCGGCACGACGCCGGCGAGCATCAGGTCGTTGAGCAGGTGGGCGCCGCTCAGCGCCCAGACGGCGCGCGGCACCCGGGTCGCGGGCAGGGGCCGGTCGACGGCGGCCGAGGTGGCGTTCGTAGGCTCGCTTCCTTCCGCGGGGAGCACCGGTTGGCCGCCGGGCTCCGTCCAGGTGATGGCACAGGTCGCACGAGTTCCAGTGAAAGAGTAGGAAGTAACGTACACCGGCCGCCGGCTTCCCGGCAAGGGCGCGCGGTGCCTCGGAGACGGAGCCGGAGGAGCGGGGGGTATTGACTTGGAGTAAGGTGACCCGCGAGAATCCGGGCAACCGGAACCGGACTTCCGCGGTTCGTCGCGAGGGGGCGGAGGGGTGGAGAGGAAGCGCGACTTCCACCGGGTCCTGGTGGCCAACCGCGGGGAGATCGCCACCCGCGTCTTCCAGGCCTGCACGGAGCTGGGCAAGAGGACCGTCGCCATCTACGCCGAGGCGGATCTCGCCTCGCTCCACCGGGTCAAGGCGGACGAGGCCTATCCCCTGGGCGCGGGGCGCTCGCCCGTGGCGGCCTACCTGGACATCGAGGGGATCGTCCGCCTGGCGCGGGAGAAGCGGGTGGACGCCATCCATCCGGGATATGGCTTCCTGTCGGAGAACGCCGACTTCGCCCGCGCCTGCCGCCGGGAGGGGATCGCCTTCATCGGGCCGGAGCCCGGGCACCTGGAGCTCTTCGGCGACAAGCTGGCCGCCCGGCGCCTGGCCCGGGAGGCGGGGGTGCCCGTCCTTCCCGGCACGGAGGAGCCGGTGACGGGCGACGGGGAGGCGCTCGCCTTCGCCCGGGAACATGGCTTCCCGCTCATGGTCAAGGCGGTGGCGGGCGGGGGCGGGCGCGGAATCCGCCTGGTGCGGACGCCGGAGGAGCTGCGCGAGGCGCTCGCCGCCGCGCGCCGGGAGGCGGCCGGCGCCTTCGGGCGCGCCGACCTCTACCTCGAGGTGGCGCTGGAGCGGCCGAAGCACGTGGAGGTCCAGATCCTGGCGGACGCCTCCGGCGCGGTGATCGACCTGGGCGAGCGCGACTGCTCGGTCCAGCGGCGCCACCAGAAGATGGTGGAGATGGCGCCGGCGGTCGGCCTCGACCCGGGGCTGCGGCGCGAGCTCCGGCAGGCGGCGGTGGAGCTGATGCGGCGCGCGCGTTACGTCAACGCCGGCACGGTCGAGTTCCTGGTCGGCGCGGACGGCCGCTTCGCCTTCCTCGAGGTGAACCCGCGCATCCAGGTGGAGCACACGGTGACCGAGCTGGTGACCGGCGTCGACCTGGTCCAGGCGCAGATCCGCATCGCCGAGGGCTGGAGGCTGGGCGAGCTGGGCGGCATCCTGCCCGACCCCGAGCGGGTCGAGCCGCGCGGGGTGGCGATCCAGTGCCGGGTGACCAGCGAGGATCCGGCCCGGGACTTCCTGCCCGACACGGGGCGGATCACCGCCTTCCGCGCGCCGGGCGGCTTCGGCGTCCGCCTGGACGTGGGCGCGGGGCATCCCGGGGCGGAGGTCACCCCCTGGTACGACCCGCTCCTGGTCAAGGTGAGCACCTGGGGGAGCAGCCTGGAGCAGGCGGCGGCCAAGATGGACCGGGCGCTGCGCGAGTTCCGCGTGCGCGGGGTGCGCACCAACCTGCCCTTCCTGGAGAACGTGGTCCGGCATCCCGACTTCCTCGCCGGGCGGGCGACGGTCGACTTCGTCGAGAGCCACCCGGAGCTCTTCCGCTTCCCGGTCCGGCGCGACCGGGGCTCGAAGCTCCTCCGGTACATCGGCGAGGTGACGGTCAACGGCGCCGCCTTCGCCGGCGTGCCGGCGGGCGCTCCCCGCCCGCGGGCGGGGAGCGCGGGCGCCGCGGGCCCCGGGGAGGCCGGCCGCGCCCGCACCCCCGGCGCCGCGCGCGAGGAATCCACGCGCTCCCCGCGCCGGCTCCTGGAGGAAGAGGGCCCGGAGGCGCTCGCCCGCTGGGCGCGGGAGCGGCGGGAGCTGCTCCTCTGCGAGACCAGCCTGCGCGACGGCCACCAGTCGCTCCTGGCCACCCGGGTGCGGACGCGCGACCTGGTGGCGCTGGCGCGGGCGGCGGCGCCGGCGGCGGGCCGCCTCTTCGCCATGGAGGTCTGGGGCGGCGCCACCTTCGACAGCGCCTACCGCTTCCTGCGCGAGGATCCCTGGGCGCGGCTGGAGGCGCTCCGCCGCGAGCTGCCCGAGACGCTCTTCATGATGCTCCTGCGCGGGCAGAGCCTGGTGGGCTACGGCGCCTACCCCGACAACCTGGTCCGCGCCTTCGTCCGCGAGGCGGCCGGGGCGGGGGTCGACCTCTTCCGGATCTTCGACAGCCTGAACGACCTGGAGAACATCCGCGTCGCCGTGGAGGCGGTGCGCGAGGCGGGCAAGGTGGCCGAGGTGGCGATCTGCACCACGGGCGACCTGCTGGAGGAGGGAAGGCGGCGCTACGACCTCGCCTACTACGTCCGCCTGGCGCGGGAGGCGGAGCGGGCGGGGGCGCACTTCCTCGCCATCAAGGACATGGCCGGGCTGCTCAAGCCCGAGGCCGCGCGGCGGCTGGTCACCGCCCTGCGCGAGGCGGTCGACCTGCCCATCCACCTCCACACCCACGACACGGCGGGGACCGGCGTGGCGACGGTGCTGGCCGCGGCCGGGGCCGGCCTCGACCTGGCCGACGCGGCCGTGGGCGCCATGGCGGGCGGCAGCTCGCAGCCCAGCCTCCAGGCGATCCTGGCCGGGCTGGAAGGAAGCGGGCGCCACCCCGGCCTCTCGCCCCGCGACCTGGAGGCCTGGGACGGCACCTGGCGGAGCGTCCGCCGCGCCTACGCCCCCTTCGAGGCGGAGCCGGGCGGCCCCGACGCCTCCGTCTACCGCTTCCAGGTGCCGGGCGGCCAGCTGACCAACCTGCGACAGCAGGCCCAGGCGCTCGGCCTGGGCGACCGCTGGCAGGAGGTGCTGGAGGCCTACGCGGCCGTCGACCGGCTCCTGGGCGAACCGGTCAAGGTGACGCCCAGCTCCAAGATGGTGGGCGACTTCGCCCTCTGGCTGGTCCAGCGGGGCATCCGGCCCGAGGAGCTGGAGGAGCGGGCGGAGGAGCTGGACTTCCCCGCCTCGGTGGTCGACTACTTCCGCGGCCTCCTGGGCCGGCCGCCGTACGGCTACCCGGAGCGCCTCCGCCGCGCGGTGCTCAAGGGCCAGCCGCCGCTGGAGGAGCGGCCCGGCGCGGCGCTGCCGCCGGCCGACCTCGAGGCGGCCTCGCGCCGGCTCGCCCGCCTGATGGGGCGGATCCCCACCTCCCGCGAGGTGCTCTCCTGGCTCCTCTTCCCGCAGGTCTTCGAGGAGTTCGTGGCCCACCAGCAGCGCTACGGCGAGACCTCCGTCCTGGAGACGCCCGTCTTCTTCTACGGCCTCGCCCCGGGCGAGGCGACCACCGCCGAGATCGAGCCGGGGAAGCTCCTCGCCATCCGCCTCAACGCCGTGGGCGAGGCGGACGACCGGGGGGAGCGGACGCTCTTCTTCGAGCTGAACGGCTCGCCCCGCGAGACGCGGGTGACCGACCTGCAGCGCGCGCCCGCCCGGACCCCGCGGGCCAAGGCGGACCCGGCCGACCCCGCCCAGGTGGGCGCCGCCCTGCGCGGCCGGCTCGCCCGCCTGCGCGTCCAGCCGGGCGACCGCGTCCACCGCGGCCAGCCGCTGCTCGTCCTCGAGGCGATGAAGATGGAGACCACGCTGACCGCGCCCATGGACGGGCGCGTCGCCCGGGTCGAACTCCGGGAGGGCGAGGAAGTCGAGCCCGGCGACCTCCTCCTCCTGCTCCAGCCGGAGGAAGCTACGCGCGCCGAGCCGGCACCACCAGCACCGGCGTCGGGCAGCGCTGCAGGACCGCGTAGGTGACGCTGCCCAGGACCAGGCTCGCCAGCTCACCGGTGCCCCGGCTCCCGAGCACCAGGAGGTCGGCGCCCCAGCCGGTGGCGAAGTCCACCAGCGTCTCGGCCACGGAGGCCTCGCGCAGCTCCAGGGCGTGCACCTCGGCGGGAGGATGGCCCTCGCCGAAGGCCCGGGCCGCCTCCTGCGCGGCCTCGCCCGCGCGCCGGAGCGCCCGCCGGTGGGCCTCCTCCCAGGCCTCGTAGCCGGCCAGGCCCGAGGCGACGGTAGGGCCGGCGAAGCGGGCGACCGAGACGACCGCCGCCTCCGCGCCGGTCAGGTGGTCCGCCGCCCAGCGGGCGGCCGCCAGGGAGGTGGGGGACCCGTCGCTGGCGACCACCAGGCGGAGGCGCTCCGGCGTCCCGCCGGCCTGCGCGGCCGCGGCCGGCCGCGCCCCCGCCGCCTCCGCCGAGAGCGGCAGGACCAGGACCGGCACCGGGCTCCGCTGCACGACGCCGTGGGAGATGCTGCCCAGCATCAGCCCCTGCAGCTCGCTCAGCCCCCGGCTGCCCATCACCACCAGCTCGGCCGAGTGCGCCCGCACCGCCTCGAGGATGGCGCCCACGACGCCGGGAAGCGCCCGCGCCTGCCTCGTCTCCGTCTTCACGCGGCCGGGCAGCCGCGCCTCCAGCGGCGCCGCCGCCGCCTCCACCGCGGCCCGCGCCACCTCCGGCAGCGTCCGCCAGACGGAGAGCACCACCGCCTCGTCCAGGTCCGGGAGGCGGAGAGCCGCCCACCTCGCCGCGGCCAGCGCCGTCTCCGAGCCGTCGGTGGCGACCAGGATGCGCATGGCGATCCCCACCTCCTCCGTGTCCCTGCCAACGTACACTACGGCCGGCCGGGCGGGAAGCGGGCCCGACGGATGCGCCCGCAGCCGCCACGGACCCAATCCCATGCGGCCTTTCAGGCCCGCGCCGCTACGCCTGCTGGGGCCGGCCGTACGCCGGTCCCGGCCATCCCGCCCCCGTCAGGCGGCGGGCGGCGCCGTCCTGCGCAGGAGGGGCACCCCATCGGGGATTGCTGGTGCCATCGCGGCGGGGTTCGCGGATCCGGTGGGCGAGCTTGCCGCATCGAAGGCGAGCGGCGGACGCACACTACTGCCCCGGGACCAGCCGCGTGGAAGCCCGGGGCAGCATTCTTGCATGGGGAGCGGGCATTCTGTCGTCAACCACCTGCCAAGGCCATCAGGAGGTCGACTCGGTCCCCGTCCGCCAGGGGCATCCCCAAGTCCGAACCGGTGAGCCACCGCCCGTTCACCATGACGCGGGCTGCGTCGTGGCCCGCTCCGGTCAGGAGCTCGGAGATCGGTTCAGACGCCTGCTCGTCGAGCCTGAGAAGGAGGCCGCGCACATCCGTACCTGCCGGAACGTCGCAGACGGTCGACCGGAATCCGGCCCGGGCGCGGAAGGCACCATGCAGGTAGACCGTGACCTGCATCACAGCCGGCGGGATCCGATCGTCCATCCCAGGCAGCCCCCCCGAGAGCTCGCACCCGAAGACCACCGGCGTCGGCGCTCACCCTAGGCGCGTGCCGCCGCCAAGGCCTCGGCCACGTCCGTCATGCCGAGCTGCGCAAGCTTCTCCCGCGTGGGCACCCCGAACTTGTCCCAGCCGCGGGCGGCATAGTACTCGTCCAGCATGAGATCCATGTTCTCCACCCGATGCCCCTCGGCGGGTCCTCTCTGCAGCGGTTCGGTACGGAGCCGCTGCGGGAGGTAGTCATCCTGACGCCCGAACCCCTCGCGGACGTTGAACGCCCGCTCCAGGTTGCAGATGCGTTCGCCGACCTGCCACAGGAAGGACTCTTCGGCGAATTCCTCGATCCCTGTAGCCGCCTTCATCAGGCGACCGAAGATGGGAACGTCGATCCAGCCGAAGGAGACCGGAAAGGTGCAGGCGATGCCGGTTTCGAACAGGGCGGTCATGTCCTGGTTGAACTTGGTGAGGGCACCTTTCCCCGACTCCTCGAAGCGGTCCACCGCGTAGGGGACGGGGACGCCAAACACCTCCTGGGACGCGTATCCCATGTTGTGGTTGGCACCGGTGGCGGCCGTGGCCAGGTTGAGGCCATGGGCCTTGGCGCCCCGTGGGTCGTAGGCGGGGAGCTCTTGGCCTTTCACATGCATGGCGTAGGACTCGGCTCCGCGGCCGATCCTGCGCGCAGCCCGCAGCGAGCCCTCCGCCAGGAGGTCGCCCAGACCCCTCCGTTCGCCGATCTGGCGGATCAGCTCGATCATCACCTCGTGGTTGCCCCAAGTCAGTTCGAGGCCGCCCGTGTCCTCCGGCGTGAGGATGCCGCGTTCGTAAAGCTCGAAGGCGAATGCGATGGTCGCGCCGGTGCTGATGGTATCCAGGCCGTAGTCGTCGCAGAGCTGGTCGGCCAGGATGGTGGCCTCCGGGTTGTCCGCGCCGACCATGCCGCTGAACGCCCAGATCGACTCATACTCCGGACCCTCGCTGACGGCTCCGGCGTACGGCCCCGACGTGACCTCGAAGACGTTCCCGCACTGGATCGCGCACGACAGGCATCCACTGTTGCCCCTCTTGTAGGGCACGTAGTTGGGGCCAGCGATGGTCTGCTCGTAGTTCGGGAGCTGGCCCTCACGGAAGTTCTTCACGGGGAAGATTCCGGTCACGTTGGTGAACTCCGCCATGCATGTACCCATCTCGGAGAACTGTTCAAACACCTCGCCCGTATAGTGGGCGAGCTGCTCCTTGACAGCCGACGTAAACTCCGGCCGGTCCTGGACCTTCGGAGTCTCTCCCCGGTGGAGGACGATCGCCTTGAGGTTCTTCGAACCCATGACGGTACCCACACCGTTGCGGCCGGCGATCCTCCGGTCGCTGACGATGCCGGCGAACCGCACGAGCCGCTCTGCGGCCGGACCGATGCATGCGATCCGTACTTCCTTGCCGTGCCGATCGCGCAGGAGCTGCTGGGCCTCGGTCGTGCTCTTGCCCCAGAGATCCGCGGCGTCGTGGATCCGGACGTGGGTGCCGTCGATCTCGACGTAGCACGGGCGCTCCGCCCGACCCTCGACGATGACGAGGTCGTACCCGTTGCGCCTGAGGTAACCGCCGAAGTCACCGCCGCCGGAGGACCGACCATAACCTCCCGTGAGAGGGCTCTTGGTCACCGCCATCCACCGGGAGGATGACGATGCGCTCGTTCCCGCCAGCGGACCGGCTGCAAAGAGAAGCTTGTTCCCGGGTCCCAGAGGATCCGTGCCCGGCTTGACCTCGTCGAAGAGGAAACGGGCGGCGAGTCCTCTTCCCCCGACGTATTGGCGGAGATAGCGCTCCGGAACCTCCGAGATCTCGGTCTGCCCGGTACCGAGGTCGACCCGTAGATAGCGACGCGCGTGGCTCATGCCTCGAGACCTCCTTGAGATTCTAGAACACGATGACACTGCGTGCGACTTCACCGTGGTGCATGGCTTCGAACGCGTCGTTGATCTCGCTGAGCGAATACCTGCGGCTGACGAGACGATCCAGAGGAAGCTTCCCATTCATGTACAGGTTGACGAACCGCGGTATGTCGACCGTCGGCCGCGTGAACCCGCCCACCACACCGTGTACGTTCTTTCCAAAAAGAAAGCCCAACGCATCCGCGCTGAAGCGCGTTCCTACAGGCGCGCCGCCGACGATGTAGGCGTGCCCGCCGGGGTGGATGGCCTCGATCACTTGCTCCATGGTATCCTTGCGGCCTATGAACTCGAAGGCATAGTCCACGCCGAAGCCATGGGTCAGATCGCGTATCTGCTGGACAGGGTCGGCCTGAGCCGCATTGACCAGGTGAGTAGCGCCGAATGAGGCTGCCATCTCGAGCTTGTTCGGCAGAACGTCGACGGCAATGATCGGATCGGCGCCGGCAAGGCGTGCGGCCATGATGCCGCTCAAGCCCACCCCACCGCACCCGAACACGGCCACACTGGCACCGGGTTCGACATGCGCGGCGTTCAGGACCGCGCCGATCCCGGTAGATGCTCCACAGGCCAGCGGTGCAACAACGTCGAGAGGGGCGTCGTCACGGACTTTGGCGGCTCCCAGCTCGGTCACGACCGCATATTCGGCAAAGGAGGACTGCGCGAAGAAGTGATTGACAGCGCTGCCGTCCTGCCTCAGCCTGTATGTCCCGTCGAGCATCTTCCCTGCAAACAGGACGGGAGCCGCTACCTGGCAGAGCCACGGCTGTCCGGTGACACAGCTTGCACACTTGCCGCAGGACGGCATGACCGAGAGGACCACGTGATCCCCCACGTGGAGAGTGGTCACGCCGGGGCCCACCGCATCGACGACTCCGGCGCCCTCGTGCCCCAGCACGATGGGCATGGGAACGGGAATCGCACCGGAGATGGCACTGGCGTCTGTGTGACAGACGCCTGTGGCCACCATGCGGACCCGGACCTCGCCCGGACCCGGATCAGCCAAGTCGAGGTCCTCGATTTGCAGCGATGTGTTGGGTTCCCTCAGAACAGCGGCTTTCACAGGCTGCACCTCCCTGCTTTTGAGTGGGAGCGGTGAAGTGCGACAATCTGTTGCCTACAACCAGAAGCCGTGCCGTGAGGAGGTCACCGCTCCGTACGAGGTGGAGGGCGATTGGCGACGACCGCGCACATTCGTCAGGTTATTGCTATCATGTGGTAGATCTTTTCGTCAAGCGGTCAACAGCTGTAGGGCTGTAGGCTTGAACCTGTGGGGGAGCGTGGGTCAAGAGGAAAAGAGAGGGAACCCGTCCAACGCCGGTGCGGTTCAGGCCTCGCGCCGCGTGCCGCGGGACGGCGTCGACCCTGTGCAGCCACGCGCGGGCAGGACTGCAGGCTACGGTTCCTCCGACCTGCCCGACCCCGTGAATCCGAAGAGCCGCGCCAGCCGCCCTGTCGCCAGCGTCTCCACTTCGCCGGGCTGCCAGGATGGCCGGCGCTCGGCGCGGCGGAGGATCTCGGCGACCTCCTGCGGCGCCACCGGCCCCTCGGGGTGGCCGAGGAAGGGCGCGCAGAACGAGTACCAGCCCAGCCGGACCAGGCGGAGGGCGGCCACCCGCGCCCCGTTTCCGTTCCGGCCCAGCAGGCTGTTGACGTCCAGTGCCAGCCAACCGCCGGCCTGGCGCAGGTAGCGGCTCAGCTCCGCCTGCCGACGGACCTCCGGGTGCCGCTCCGGAGCGAAGAGGAACGGCTGCCAGCCGCCGCGCCGCAGGTCGCCGATGCGCCGCGCCGGCGCCTTCAGGTCGTGGGAGAAGGGCAGGTCGAGCAGCAGGAAGCGCGTCCCCGGCAGCACGGCGCCCGCGCGCCGATCCGCCTCCATCCCAGCCGCCTGCGCCAGAGGAAGGCACACGGCCTTCCGCACCTCCACGCCCGGCGCCAGCGCCCCGCAGCTCGACGTGGCCCGGCAAGGCGGCGCCGCGGTCGGAAGCGGTGCAAGCGGTCGTCGCGGCCGCGTTCACCCCCCGGCAGCCGCCGCGCCTCGCGGGTCGGGCGGCAGCGTCCGCATCAGGTTGGCCATCTCCAGCGCCGCGCGGGCCGCCTCGGCGCCGCGGTTGCCGGCCCGGAGGCCGGCGCGGTCCAGCGCCTCCTCCACCGTCTCCGCCGTGATCACCCCGAAGAGCACGGGGACGCCGGTGGAGAGGGAGGCCTGCAGGAGCCCCTGGGCGGCGCCGCCCGCGACGAAGTCGAAGTGGGGGGTCTGGCCGCGCAGGACGGCGCCCAGGGCGATGACGGCGTCGTAGCGGCCGGAGCCGGCCAGGCGCCGGGCGACGAGCGGCAACTCGAAGGCGCCCGGAACCCAGGCGACGTCCAGCGCTTCCTCGGGCAGGCCGTGCCGGCGGAGCTCCGCCTCGGCGCCGGCCAGGAGCCGGGCGGTGACCAGATCGTTGAAGCGGGAGACGACCGCGGCGAGGCGCAGGCCGTCGCCGGTCAGGCTTCCTTCAAAGGTCGCCATGGCGTTCCTCCTTCTCTGGTTTGCAGCCGCTGGCGCGCGGGGACGACGTCGGGGGCGCCGGCCGGTGCGCGGGGACGGCGTCGCGGGCGCCATGAGGGTTCCATACGAAGGGGGACCGCAAACGATATCATGATGGCACCAGAGCCATCATGATAGCAGTTCGTGTCCTGCCACCGGGGACACCCCCCTGGCCTCCGCTCCGCCCCCGCCAACCGCCAGCCGCCCCGCCCCCCAGCGCTCAGAGCCAGTGCCCCAGCTTCCGCCGCTTCGCCTCCAGGTAGGCTTCGGCCCAGGGCGAGGCCGGCACCCGGAGCGGCAACCGCTCGACCACCTCCACCCCGTAGGCGCGCAGCCCCTCCACCTTGGCCGGGTTGTTGGTCATCAGGCGGACCGCCCGCACGCCCAGCGCCCCGAGGATCTGGGCGGCGACGCCGTAGTCGCGGGCGTCGGCGGGATGGCCGAGCGCCAGGTTGGCCTCCACGGTGTCCAGCCCCTGATCCTGGAGTTCGTAGGCGCGGATCTTCTCGGCCAGGCCGATGCCGCGCCCCTCCTGGCGCAGATAGAGGAGGAGGCCACGCCCCTCGCGCGCCACCGCCTCCATCGCCGCATCCAGCTGGGGGCCGCAGTCGCAGCGGAGCGAGCCGAGCGCCTCGCCGGTCAGGCACTCGCTTTGGAGGCGGGCGAGGACCGGCCTCCCGTCGTCCACGCGGCCGCGGACCAGCGCCAGGTGGGTCCGGGGCGCGAAGAGCTCCCGGAAGGCGTAGACCCGGAACTCGCCGTGCGCCGTAGGAAGCGCCGCCGAGCCCGCCTCCCGCACGGCGCGCTCGTGGCGGAGGCGGTAGCGGACGATGTCCGCCACGCGCACGATCGGCAGGGCGAACCGGCGGGCCAGGCGGAAGAGCTCGGGTTCGCGCGCCACGCGGCCGTCGGGGCGGAGGATCTCGCTGATCACGCCGGCGGGCCGGAGCCCGGCGAGGCGCGTGAGGTCGACCGCCGACTCCGTGTGCCCGCGGCGGGTGAGCACGCCGCCCGCACGGGCGCGGAGCGGGAAGACGTGGCCGGGCCGGACCAGATCCTCGGGGCGGGTGGCGGGATCGACCACCGTGCGGACGGTGCGGGCGCGCTCCTCGGCCGAGATGCCGGTCCGGACGCCCTCGCGGGCGTCGACCGAGAGGGTGAAGGCGGTGCCCATGGGGTCCCCGGGCGGGTCGACCATCAGCGGCAGGCGGAGCTCGGCGCAACGCTCCTCCGTCAGGGGCAGGCAGATCAGGCCGCTCCCGTGGCGGAGCAGGAAGGCGACTTTCTCGGCGCTGGCGGCCTCGGCGGCCAGGACCAGGTCGCCCTCGTTCTCGCGTTCCGCCTCGTCGACGACGATCACCGGGTCGCCCCGGCGGAGCGCGGCCAGCGCGCTCTCCACCGGGTCGTACGCCGGCTGCCGGAGCTTCTCGCCGACGCTCACGGCCGGACCACCTCCGCGCCCGCGAGGAGGCGCGCCAGATAGCGCGCCAGCAGGTCGACCTCCAGGTTGACCGGATCGCGCGGGCGGCGCTCGCCCAGCGTGGTCCTCCGGGCGGTGGTCGGGGTGAGGGAGACGGCGAAGACTTCTTCCTCCAGGGCGGCGACGGTCAGGCTGACGCCGTCGACGGCGACGGAGCCCTTCCGCGCGAGGAAGGGGCGGAGCTCCTCCGGCGCGCGGATGCGGAGCCACCAGGCATCGCCCTGGCGCTCGCGCGCCACCACCTCCCCCACGCCGTCGACGTGCCCCTGGACGAGGTGCCCGCCCAGCCGGTCGCCGAGCCGGAGCGCCCGCTCGAGGTTGACCGGCGCGCCCGGGCGGAGGCGCCCCAGCGTCGTCACGCGGAGCGTCTCCGGCATCACCTCGAAGGCGAGGCGACCCCGCTCGGCCTCGAGCACCGTGAGACAGACCCCGTTGACGGCCACGCTCTCGCCCGGGTGCGCCCCGAAGCCGGGCGCCTCGACCCCCAGGAAGCCGCCGCCCGGCCCGACCTCCACCGCGCGGCAGCGGCCCAGCTCCTCGATCAGTCCTGTGAACATACAGGCTCTCCCCCTTCCGCGGTGCCGTCTCCCGGCGGCTCTCCCAAGGGCTCGGCGACGATCAGCCAGTCCTCGCCCACCGGCTCGCAGGCGACGGGACGGAGGCGGAGCGCCTCCGCCATCCGCCGGACGCCCGGATCGCCCACCGGTCCGAGCGCCGCGCTTCCTCCCGCGATGCGAGGGGCGACGAAGACCATCAGGCGGTCGACGACGCGCGCGGCCAGGGCGGCGCCGTGGATCGTGGCGCCCCCCTCCAGGAGCACGTGGAGAAGCCCCCGCCGCCCCAGCTCGGCGAAGAGCGCCCGGAGGTCGACGCGCCCGTCGCGGTCCGGTAGAAGCAGGATCTCGGCGCCCGCGGCGCGGAGCGCCTCGAGCCGCTCGGCGGGCGCGTGGCGGGTGGTGGCGATCCAGACGGGCGCCTCCGCCGCCGTCCCGAGGAGCCGGCTTTCGAGCGGGGTGCGCGCCCGGCTGTCCAGGACGAGGCGGATGGGGTTCGGCCTGCCCTCCGGCCCCTCCTCCGCCAGGCGGACGGTGAGGAGCGGGTCGTCGGCCAGGACGGTCTCGACGCCCACCGCCACCAGGTCCACCTGGGCGCGCAGCTCGTGGACGCGCCGCCGGGCGGCCTCGCCGCTCACCCAGCGGCTGTCCCGGGCGGCGGTCGCGATCCGCCCGTCCAGCGTCATGGCGTACTTCATCGTCACGAAGGGCCGCCCGAGCCGCCGGTGGGTGAGATAGGCCTCGTTCAGCCGGCGGGCCTCCTCCCCCATCAGCCCCACGGCCACCTCGACCCCGGCTGCGCGGAGCTCGGCCAGGCCCTGCCCGGCCACGCGGGGATCGGGGTCTTCCATGGCCGCGACCACCCGCCGCACGCCGGCACGGATCAGCGCCCGCGTGCACGGAGGCGTCCGGCCCCAATGGCGGCAGGGCTCCAGCGTCACGTAGAGCGTGGAGCCCCGCGCCCGGTCACCCGCCGCCCCGAGCGCCCGGACCTCCGCGTGCGGCGCCCCGGCCCGCTCGTGGAAGCCCTCGCCCACCACCTCGCCGTCGCGGACGAGAACCGCCCCCACCATCGGGTTGGGCCGGGTCCTCCCGCGCCCGCGCTCGGCGAGCTCGAGCGCCCGGCGCATCCAGCGGCGCCCGGCTTCGTCGCCGGGGCTTTCGACCACGGTGCCACCTCCTCGGGCTTCGGGGAGGGGAGAGCAAGGCCACAGAGGGACAGCCGGCGGGGGAGAGGGCGAGACGCAGCCCGCCCGCTCTCGTGAAGGAGCGTGCCCCGGCCAGGAGGTTTCCTGCCGGGGCACGGTTCCAGCACAGGGACCCGGACGTGCGGATGCACGCCTCAGGAGCCCTCCTTCTCCCATCCGGACTCTACCGTCGGCGCCGGATTGAACCGGACTCCACCGCTCGCGCGGGTCGCGGGCTCGTCGCCCCGGCCCCGAGGGGCCTCGGACGCCTCACCGCCGGTCGGGAATTGGGCCTTCGCCCTCACCCTGCCCCGAAGGAGGTACTGAGTAGGTTTGTCGTCATCCTAGTCGAAGGGGCCGGGGATGGCAACGGTGGGTTCGGCGGCAAACCGGCGGAACCCGTATCGCCGGCACCAAGGAGGACATCGACCGGTCCGCGTGGTATTGGAGCCGCTACATTCCGGAACTTGCGGCAGGCCGTCGTTCCAGAATTCGGAAGGTGGTGGGGGACGTGCAGCTGCGTGGAAACGGGCGAAAGGACGGTCAGCCGCGCCGGGGAGGGCTGCGAGGCGCTCTGGGCGGGATGGTGCTCCTGGTGGCGCTGGCGCTGGCCACCGCCGCCTGCGGTGGGGGCAGCCCGCCCGCGACGGGCGGCAGCCCGGCCGGCGGAGCGGGAGGAGCCGCCCAGGGTGCGGGTACCATCGTGGACGGGCTCTACGAGGAGCCGGATCTGCTCAACCCGACCATCGGCGCCAACATGACCTACTCGACGCTGGTGGAGCTGACGATGTTCCCAGGCCTCTTCACCGTCGACGACCACGGCCGGCTGATCCCGGACCTGGCCACGGAGGTGCCCACCGTCCAGAACGGTGGCATCTCCAAGGACGGCCTGACCTACACCTTCCACCTGCGCGACGCCAAGTGGTCGGACGGCCAGCCTTTCACGGCCCAGGACGTGGATTTCACCTGGCGCTTCATCATGAACCCCAAGGTGGCGCCCCGGACGACGGCGGGATTCGACCACATCGCCTCGAGCAAGATGATTGACGACCACACCATCCAGTTCCGGCTGAAGGAGCCGTTCGCGCCCTTCGCCTCCGCCTGGGTGGCGCCGCTCATCCTGCCCTATCACGTGTTCAAGGATCTCTCTCCCGACCAGTACATGACCGCGGCCTACAACAAGGCCCCCACCGTCACCCTGGGCCCCTTCAAGTTCAAGGAGTGGAAGTCGGGCGATCACATCACCGTGGTGGCCAACCCCGACTTCTGGCGGGGCGCGCCCAAGGCCAAGGAGATCGTCTTCAAGATCATCCCCGACCAGAACAGCCTCTTGGCCGCCATGCAGTCCGGAGAGGTCAACGTCTACTACTTCGCGCCGATCACGCAGCTCGCCCAGCTGAAGGCGATCCCCGGCGCCCAGGTGGTGGTCCATCCTCAGCTGGCCTACGAGAGCGCCGTGCTCAACCTGCGCAACCCGATCCTGCAGGACGTGCGCGTCCGCCAGGCGCTGGAGTATGGGCTTGACCGGGACGTGCTGGTCAAGGACGTCTGGAAGGGGATGGGTACGACCGTGGCAGGCGACCAGCCGCCCGGATCCTGGGCTTATGACCCGGGCTTGAAGCCGCTTCCCTACGATCCCGCCAAGGCCAACCAGCTCCTGGACGAGGCCGGCTGGAAGAAGGGTGCGGACGGCTACCGGTACAAGAACGGCCAGCAGTTGAAGCTGACATACTCGACCACGGCCAAGAACCCATGGCGGGCGCAGACGGAGCAGATCGCCCAGGCACAGTGGAAGCAGCTCGGCGTCAACCTGCAGATTCGGAACTACGACGCCACCACCTACTTCGGCACCATCCTGCCCAAGGGCCAGTTCGACATCGGCGAGTATATGTACACCAACGCCTACGATCCGTACTTCGGCACGCAGGTGCAGTACGCCACAGGTGCGCCGAGCAACTTCGGCAAGTACAGCAACGCCAAGGTGGACCAGCTCCTGGCCATGCAGCTGCGGACGCCGGATCAGGCGCAGAGGAAGGCGATCTACGCGCAGCTCGAACGGATCCTGGCCTACGAGGATCCGCCCGCGCTCTTCTACTACTCGCCCATGGAGATCGACGTTTCGCGCGGGATCGACGGCTACAAGCCCGGTCCGGTCCTTCCTGACACCTGGAACTCGTGGGAGTGGGCATTGAAGACGAAGTAGCCCGAACAACGGGGGCGCGACGACGCCGGGCGGCCTCGCGCCGCCCGGCCGCCGCGCTGCGGCGTGCTGACGCGGGGGCTTTCCACCAACCGGTCAGGGAGGAGGTGGAGAATTGGGGCGCTATCTGGCTCGGCGGCTGATCCAGGCGGTGCCGGTCCTCTTCATCGTCAGCCTGATCACGTTCTTCGTGATGCACCTGATGCCGGGCGGGCCGCTGGCCGCCTACATGAACAGCCCCGGCCTGACGGCGGAAGGGCTGGCGCGCCTCAAGCACTACTTCGGCCTCGATCGGCCGCTCTATGTCCAGTACCTCTCCTGGCTCGGCGAGCTCGTGAAGGGGAATCTGGGCACCTCTTTCGTCAACGGTCAGCCCGTGCTGGGGCGGATTCTGGAACGGATCCCGGCCACGCTGGCGCTGATGCTGCCGTCCTTCCTGCTGTCGGTGATCCTGGCGGTGCCCATCGGGGTGGTCGGTGCCGTGAGGAAGTACTCCTGGATCGACTATCTCCTCACGATTTTCGCCTATTTCGGCATCGCCATGCCGACATTCTGGTTCGGGATCATGCTGGTCATTTTCTTCGCCGTTCGCCTCGGCTGGCTGCCCGCCCAGGGCTGGCTGACGCCGGGCATGGGCTTCTCGTGGACGGATCTCCTCCGCCACCTGATCCTGCCCATGACCGTGCTGGCGCTCTACTCCGTCGCCAGCTGGAGCCGGTATCTCCGCTCCAGCCTGCTGGAGACGCTGGGCAAGGACTTCGTGCGTACGGCCAGGGCGAAGGGGTTGGCGGAGGCGACGGTGGTCCTGCGCCATGCGCTGCGGAACGCGCTCATCCCGCTGGTGACGGTCCTGGCCATGGACATGCCGACGCTCTTCTCCGGCGCCCTGATCACGGAGACCGTCTTCGCCTGGCCCGGCATGGGCAACCTCTTTTACGTCTCGCTGACCAAGCGCGATTATCCGGTACTGATGGGGATCCTGGTCTTCGTCTCCTTCCTGGTGGTCGTCTTCAACCTGCTGGCGGACGTTCTCTACGGGTTGCTGGACCCCAGGATCCAGTACGAGTAGCGCCTCGTACGGCCTGCGCCGGCCGGGGCAGCGCGCTCCGACCTGGAACCATCTTGGCCGCGAAGGAGGGGAAACATGGCGCAGACTCCGATCCGGGAGCCGGCGGGAGTACCCGGGGCCGTCGGGGCGACGGCGCCTTCCCTCGGAAGCGTATCGAGGCGGCCCCTCTGGCTGCAGGTGGGGCGGCGTTTCGTCCGCCACCGCCTGGCCCTCACGGGCGGGCTGATCCTGCTCCTCCTGGTGCTGGCCGCCGTCCTCGCCCCCTGGGTGGCCCCGTACAAGCCGGACGCCCAGGACCTGGGCGCCATGCTGGTGCCGCCCAGTCCGAAGCACTGGATGGGCACCGACGACCTGGGGCGCGACCTCCTCTCACGGGTGATCTACGGGGGGAGGATCTCGCTGGCGGTCGGCTTCTTCGCCATGGTGGTGGCGATCCTGGTGGGGGGGACCGTGGGCGCGGTGGCGGGCTTCGCCGGGGGCCTCGTGGACAACCTGCTGATGCGGGTGACCGACGCGGCGCTCTCGATCCCCTACCTCTTCGTCCTGCTGGTGCTCTCCGTCCTGATCACGCCCTCCACCCCCGGCCTGATCGTCATCATCGGCCTGACGCAGTGGATGTATCCGGCTCGCATCCTGCGAGCGGAGTTCCTCTCCCTTAAACAACGGGAGTTCGTGGAGGGCGCGCGGGCGCTGGGAGCGCCCACCGGCCGGATCATCCTCCGCCACATCCTGCCCAACGCGCTCTCCTCGCTCCTGGTCAACGCCACGCTGGCGGTTGGCCAGTCGATCATCATCGAGTCGGTGATGAGCTGGCTCGGCCTGGGGATTCAACCGCCGACGGCCAGCTGGGGCTCCATGCTCTCGGACGCCCAGACGTACGTCACGTCGGCTCCCTGGCTGGCTCTCTTCCCGGGGCTGATGATCTTCCTGACCGTCCTCTCCTTTAACCTCGTGGGTGACGGGTTGCGCGACGCCCTGGACCCGAATGCGGTGGACCACCGGGCAGCGTGAGGGGACTGCCCCGCGCCGGCGTCGCGACGGATCCGATCTCCGCGCTCGGGGACAGGGGCGTCGGCGCGACGGTCGCCCGGACGGGCGCCGACGGGGACGCCCCCATCCCGGCCCGGCAGGAGTACGCTGTGCGGGTGGAAGGAAGGTGGCGGTCCTGCATCCGTCCGGCGGTCCGCTCTGGGCACGCTTCCTCTCGGTGCTCTTCCAGCCTTACGCGGTGTTGAGCTACTGGCTTCTCCTGGTGGCCGTCCTTCGCCCCGGGGAGGCCCGCGTGGCGGCTGCGGCCTGGGTCGCCTCGGTCGCGCTGCCGGTGGCCGCCCTCCTCGCCGGGAAGCGCCGCGGCTGGTGGGGTGGCTCCGAGCTGGTCAGCCGGACCGAGCGCTTCTCCTACCTGCCCGTCAGCTGGGCGGGCTCGGCCCTGGGCTGGCTGATCGCCCGCCGCTGGGCGCCGGGCTCGCTCCTGGCGGCCAGCCTGGAGGCGGTCGCGGCGTGGCTGGCGGCGGTGGCCCTCCTGACGCTGGCCTGGAAGGTGAGCCTCCACACCGGCGCGATCGGGCTGATGACCGGCGTGGCGGCGTGGATGCCGGCCGGGGTCGGCGCGGTCCCGCGCCTGGCGGCGGTCGCGCTGGGCACCGCGTTGGCCGTGGCCGTGGCTGCGAGCCGCCTCGCCCTCCGGCGGCACACGCCCGCCCAGCTGGTGGTCGGCTTTCTGATGGGGTTGGCTGCCGCGCTCGTGCCCGTGGCGGCTGGCAGTGTGCCCTGACGGCGGGCGCGCGTCGGGGCCGATCTCGGTTGGGACGCGAGGATGCAGGAGCGGCGGGGCCAGGCGAGGTCGCCGAGCGGTTGCGCACGCCTTCAGCCGTCGTTTCTTTCTCAAGCGACAGCCCGCAGGGTCCGCTGTCCGGGCCGCGAAAACCCTGCTATAACACGAATGAGATGATTCGTGCTACGCGAAGGGCCTGCGGGAGGGCCCCTCGCGCCCGCAGGGAGGTCCGCCGATTGGACACAGGACCCGTGCAGCGTTTCGGCGTCTCGATGGAGGCGGCGCTTCTCGGCCGTTTCGACGCCTACGTCCGGAACCACGGCTACGCCAACCGCTCGGCGGCCCTCCGCGACCTGGTCCGCGACCGCCTGGTGGAAGAAGCCTGGCGCAACGAGTCGGGCGAGGTGGCCGGGGCGGCCATCCTCCTCTACGACCACAGGAAGAGCGGCCTCTCCGACGAGCTCACCGAGATCCAGCACCACCACGCCCGGCTCGTGGTCAGCACCAGCCACGTCCACCTGGACGCCGCCAACTGCCTGGAGGTGGTCATCCTCCGGGGACCGGCCGCCGAGGTGCGGGAGGTGGCCGAGCAGTTGCGGACGGTGCGCGGAGTCCACCACGGGCGGGTGCTGGTGACGGCGGTGGGCGACGACATGCCGTGACCGGACCCTCTCCGGACCATGACCGGAAAGGAAGTGGACCCCCATGCACATCCCCGACGGGTACATGAGCCCCTCCACGTATGCGGTGATGGGCGCCGCGGCGGCGCCCTTCGTGGCGCACGCCGTCTCCCGCGTCCGCCGGGAGAGCGGCGATCGCCACGTCCCGGCCATCGCCCTGGGCTCGGCCTTCGCCTTCGCGCTGATGATGCTGAACGTGCCGGTGCCGGACGGGACCACCGCCCACGCGGTGGGCGGCGCGCTCCTGGCGGTGGTGCTGGGACCCTGGGCGGCCGTGCTGGCGGTGACCGTCGTCCTCATCGTGCAGGCGGTCTTCTTCGGCGACGGCGGCCTCCTCGCCCTGGGGGCCAACGTCTTCAACATGGCGGTGCTCGAGCCGCTGGCAGGCTACGCGGTCTACCGGCTCCTCAGCGCCCGCCGACCCGGGCGGCGTCCCTGGGCGGCGGCGCTGGGCGCCTTCGTCGGCATCAACCTGGCGGCGCTGGCGACGGGGGTGGAGCTGGGAGTCCAGCCGCTCCTCTTCCGTTCCGCCAGCGGTACCCCGCTCTATGCGCCCTACCCGCTCCAGGTCGCCGTCCCGGCCATGCTCCTGGCGCACCTCCTGGTGGCCGGGCCGGTCGAGGCGGTGGTCACCGGGCTGGTGGTCGGCTTCCTGGTGCGGAGCGGCGCCGGGCTCTACGAGCCGCACGCGGCGACGGGCGCGCGCCTGCCCCGCTGGGCCTGGGCGGGGCTCGGGCTCCTGGTCCTGTCGACGCCGCTCGGCCTCCTCGCCCACGGCACCGCCTGGGGCGAGTGGGGGGCGGAGGAGCTGAAGGCGCAGCTGGGTTACGTTCCCGAGGGGATCCGCCAGGCGGCCTCCGCGTGGCACGGCCTGCTGCCCGATTACGCGCTGCCCGGCTTCGGCCACGGCTGGGGGGAGGTGGCCGGCACCTGGCTGGTGGTCCTCCTGGGCATCGTCCTGGTGGCGCTGGCCGTCCGCCTGCTCCTCGCCGGCCGCAGGAGGCGGGTGGCGCACCCGGGGTCCGGGACGGCGCGATGAGCGACCCGGCGACCGGCCTGCCGCCTGCCCTTCCGCACTGGCTCCGGGGCGCCGCCGCGCCCGAGGAAGCGCCGCCCGTGGCGGGACGCCGCATGGGCGGGCAGCGCTTCGCGGAGAAGACGGTGGAGGCGGCGCGCGCCTTCCTCGTCGACATGCTCGGCGGCGGGCCTGCGGGCGGCGAGCTGGGGGGCGGCTGGCTGGCCCGCGTGGACGCCCGCTGGAAGCTGGTCGGCCTCTTCGCCCTGGTCCTGCTCGTGGGGCTCGTGCACCAGGTGCCGGCGCTGCTGGCGCTCCAGCTGCTGGCGGCGGTGCTGGCGGCCAGCTCGGGGCTGGCGGTGGGGCGCTTCCTGCGCCGCGTCTGGCTGGGCCTCCCGCTCCTGACGGCCGTCACGGTGCTGCCGGCCGCCACCAGCTGGGTGACGCCGGGCGAGCCGCTCCTCCGGCTCTGGGGCGCCGCGGGGGCGGCGCCGCTCCGGCTGGGGCCCGTCGCGCTGCCCGGAGCGCTGGCGCTGACCCGCCCGGGCGTGGAGGGGGCGCTCCTGCTCCTCCTGCGCGTGGGCGACTCGCTCGCCTTCGCGCTCCTCCTCAGCTGGACCACGCGCTGGTCGGAGCTGGGGCGGGGGCTGCGGGCGCTCCGCGTGCCCGGGCTCCTGGTGACGCTCCTCACCATGAGCCAGCGCTACCTGGTGGTGCTGGCGGGGCTGGTGGAGGAGCTCTTCCTGGCGCGGCGGGCGCGGCCCGTCGCGCCGCCACCGGCAGGCGTGGCCGGCGCCACCCGCTCGGCCCGGGCGGGCCAGCGCTTCGTGGCCGCGGCGGCGACGGTCCTCCTCCTCCGGTCGCAGCAGGTGGCGGAGGAGGTCTACCTGGCGATGAAGGCGCGCGGGTACGGGCTGCGAAAAGGGTGAGCGGCGGCGGTGGCGGGAGGACGAACGGGATGACGGAGAGCGCGATCTTTCGCGCCGAGGCGGTGGAGTTCCGGTATCCGGGCGGCTTCCCGGGGCTGGACGGCGTGACGCTCGAGATCCGGCGCGGCGAGGGACTGGCGCTCCTGGGGGCCAACGGCTCGGGGAAGTCGACGCTCCTCCGGCTCCTGGCCGGACTCGACTTCCCGTCGGGCGGGCGGGTGCTGGCCTGGGGGCGGGAGCTGACGCCGGCGCTCCTCGACGACGTCGCCTTCGGACCGGCCTTCCGGGCCCGCGTCGGCGTCCTCTTCCAGAACGTGGACAGCCAGCTCTTCAACGCCACCGTCCGCGAGGAGGTGGCCTACGGGCCGGTCCAGCTGGGTCTCCCCGCGTCCGAGGTCGAGCGGCGCGTCGCCGACGTGCTCCGCCTGCTGGAGCTGGAGGAGCTGGCCGACCGCCCGCCCTTCCGCCTGAGCGGCGGCGAGAAGAAGCGCGTGGCGCTGGCCGCCGTGCTCGCCTCCAACCCGGAGGTGCTCCTCCTGGACGAGCCGCTGACCGCCCTGGACCCGCGCAGCCAGGACGCCATGATCGACCTGCTGCGGACGCTGGCGGCCACCGGGAAGACGCTGGTGGTGGCGACGCACGATCTGGAGAGCGCGCGCTTCCTGGCGGGCCGGGCCGCGGTCCTGGGGGAGGACCACCGGCTGGTGGCGGCAGGTCCGGTGGACCGGGTGCTGGAAGACGAGGAGATGCTGGTCGGGGCCAACCTGGTCTCGGGGCGGCGCGCCGCGACGCGGGCGAGGGGAGGAGGCTCGAGACCGCGGGACGCAGGGGAGCCCGGGATGCGGGGGACGATGCGCGTGACGCTCCTCGGCAGGCCGGGCTGCCATCTCTGCGAGGAGGCGGAGGCGCTCCTCGGCCGGCTGGCGCGCGAGCTGGAGCGGCGCGGGCGGCTGCTGGCGCTGGAGGTGCGGAACATCGAGGAGGATCCCGCGCTGCACGAGCGCTACTTCCTGGAGATCCCGGTGGTGCGGGTGGAGGGGCGCGACGTGCTGGCCGGCCGCATCGAGGAGGAAGCGCTCCGCCGCCTCCTCTCGGGGGAGGGGTAGCGGGGCCGGACGCAGCCCGGCGCCCTCATGCGTCGCGCCCCGTCTCGATCAGCTCGCGGAGCGTCAGATCCTTCCCCAGGCGCCGTCCCCTGCGGAATTCCCGGATCTCCCGGGCGACTTCCTCTGCGGGCCGCCCGTGCGCCACCGGCACCCACTCGGCCACGGGCACGCCGTGCCTCGTGATGGTAAACCGCTCGCCCCGCGCGACACGGTCGAGCAGTTCGGAGAGCTTGGCCTTGGCTTCGTAGGCTCCCACCTGTCGCGACATGCCCGCCGTCTCTCCCCCCTTCGACTGGTCGAAGACCAGTCTAAAGCCGTCACCCGCGCCGTCCACCTGCTTGGCCGCGGCCTTGGACAACTGTGCGCCCCCGTCCGCATGGGGTCGGTGGGGGGCTGGCCAGGGCCGGGCATGCGGCCGCCGACAGTCCGACGGGGCTTCGGGCTCTCCGACGCCCGGACCGCCGCCCCGCCGGCCGCGGCCGGCGGGGCACGCCTTCACTCGCAGTTGCAGGGCGGCGTCTGGACGTCGTCGATGCGGAGCGTCCCGTCGCCGGCGGGCACCAGGTGGAAGGTGAAGCGGCCCTCCTGGCGCGCCGTCGCAGGCGACCCCTCCGGCGGCGGCAGGAGCGCCTCCAGGGCGACCGTCGCCGAGCCGTCCGGCGCGCGGCGCTGCACCTCCGTCCGCACCACCGTGGCCTCGCCGGCGTCGCCGCCCAGGCGGCGGAAGAAGGCCAGCCGGTAGGTGGTCCCGTCCGCCCAGAGCGGCACCTGCGCCCAGTATCGCTCGCCCTCGGCGAAGGGCGGCTCGGCCAGGATGAAGAGGCGACCCTGGCCGTAGAAGATGGGCTGTCGGATGCGGAGCGAGCCGCCCTGCACCGTGCCCGGAGCCATGTTCGCCCAGACCTCGCCCGTCACCAGCTCGCCCGCCGGCCCGGGGGCGAAGGTCCGTTCCAGCAGGTGACGGGTCGCCGTCATCCCGGCGTCGCGCAGCAGCCAGGCGGCGCCGGACGGCGGCGTCGCGCCGCCCAGGCGGGCCGGGTCGCCCAGGAGCACGGGC
>JASBVM010000030.1 GCA_029961055.1 Bacillota bacterium | reverse complement strand
GGATCGCCTGCCGCGCGGCGGCGCCGTTCTGCTCCGGGTGGTCGAGCAGTACGTCGAGAGCCCAGCCGGTCCCCTGGATCTGGCCGGCGAGCAGCCGGTGGAAGCCCGCGAAGACCAGGAAGCGGCCGCCCTCGTCGAGCTGGAACGGGGGCAGCTCCGCGTCGGCCTCGAAGGGGTCGAGCGCGCCGTTCCACGCCGCGCGCAGCGCCTGCGCGTCTGCGAAGCTCCGCGCCCCCTTGTGAAGGGACGCCTTCCGCCGCCGGGCGGTTCCCTCCGGGCCTCGATCTCCCCGCGGGCCATTGGGCCAGGCCTGCTCCGACGCGCTCTCGAGTTCGGAAGCGGGTCCGCCGACGGAGCGGAGCCCGTGCGGAAGGAAGGTGAGGGGCGTCGCCCCCAGGCCGCGCACATGGCTCCGGAAGCTCGGCGAGTCCAGGCGGGCCTCCAGACGTCCTCACCCTCGGTCCGGTCCCGGTCGCTCGCCTCCACGGGAGGAAGCAGCCCCTTCACCTTCGACCGGCTCCAGCCGTCCGCCGCGCGGGGAGGGCGGCCCCGAGCGGCCGCTGCTCCCGCCTTCATCCGGACGGGCAGGAAGCCCCCCCGGTTCCCGTGGAATGCCTACCAGCAGACCTCCCCGGGGGTACCCGCCCCTGGAGCCCGGGACAGGGGGGATGGGCTTGCCGTTCCTGGCCGACCTCTTCGCCGTGCCGCTGGCCGGACAGCCGCTGGGGCGCTGGCTCCTGGCGCTGCTGCTGACCGTCGTCCTCGACGTCGCCCTGGTGCTGGTGCGCGACTGGGGCGCGCGCCTGCTGGAGGCCTGGGCGCGGCGGGGCGGCGGGGCGCTGGGCGACTTCCTGGCGAGGGAGCTGCTCCGCCGCACCAGCCGGCTGGTGCTGCTGGTGGTGGCCGTGGGGGCCGGCTCGCTGGCCGTCTGGCTGCCGCCGCGGGCGGAGGCGCTGGTGCGGGCGGCCGTGCTGGTGGCCGTCTGGCTCCAGGTGGGGATCTGGGGCAGCCGCACCCTCCGCTGGTGGATGCCGCGCTGGCTGGGCGGCCGCGGCGAAGGGGAGATGGAGCCGGAGATCGCCTCCGTCGCCTCGATCCTCACCGCCGGCGCGCTGGCGCTCCTCTGGACGCTGGTCGTGCTGATGGTGATCAGCTCGCTGGGCGTCAACGTGACGGCGCTGGTCACCGGCCTGGGCATCGGCGGCGTGGCCGTCGCCCTGGCGCTGCAGAACATCCTGGGCGACCTCTTCGCCTCGGTCTCCATCGCGCTGGACAAACCCTTCCTGGTCGGCGACTTCATCGTCACGCAGGACTTCCAGGGGACGGTGGAGCGCATCGGGTGGAAGACGACGCGGCTCAGGAGCCTCTCGGGCGAACTCCTGGTCATCCCCAACGGCGACCTGGCCAAGGCGCGGATCCGCAACTACCGCGACATGCCGCGGCGGCGCGTCCAGTTCACCTTCGGCGTGCCCCACGGCACCGAGCGCGAGAAGCTGGAGGCGATCCCCGCCTGGGTCCGCCAGATCGTGGACGGGATCGCCGAGGCGCGCTTCGACCGCACCCACCTGGCCCGGATCACGGAGAACTGGCTGGAGTTCGAGACGGTCTACTACGTGCTCAGCGGCGACTACACCCTCTACATGGACGTCCAGCAGAGGATCAACCTGGCGCTCTACCGGCGCCTGGAGGAGGCGGGGGTGGGCTTCGCCCGGCCCGCGCAGACGATCCGGGTCGAGCGGCCGGCCGGGGAGCGGTGAGACGGCCACCGGGCGCGGCAGACTTCCTACACCGCCAGCCGCCGATCGCGGGGGTGGGCGGGCCCCGCCGCCCGCCGCCCGGTAGACCACGTAGCGCCGCCACAGGTAGGGCAGGGGCAGGCTCCAGACGTGGACCAGCCGGGTGAAGGGCCAGGCGGCGAAGAGCGCGAAGGCGGCCAGGACGTGGAGCTGGTAGCCCAGCGGCACGCCCGCCATCCGCCGCGGGTCCGGGCGGAAGAGGAGCAGGCCCCGCAGCCAGGGGCCGAGGCTGAAGCGGTAGTCGTACTCCGCCACCAGGAGGTTGTGGCCGAGGGTGTTGTAGAGGCCGAGCCCCATCACCAGCGCCAGGAGCGCGAGCGCCACAAAGTCCGCGGGGCTGCTCGTCCGGCGGACGCGGGCGACGCGCAGGCGGCGGTAGGCCAGGACGAGGAGGCCCGCGAAGGCGGCGGCGCCGGCCAGGCCGCCCGCGGCGACGGCCATGCGGTGGTACAGGACGTCGGAGACCCCCAGGCTCCGGTAGAGCCGGGCGGGGACGAGGAGACCCGCCACGTGCCCCAGGAAGACGAACAGGATCCCCCAGTGGAAGAGCTGGCTCCCCCAGCGCAAGAGCCGCTTCTCCAGGAGCTCGCTGGAGCGCGCCGTCCAGCCGTACGGGTCGCCGGCGTAGCGGTAGAGGTGGCCGACCACGAAGACCGCCACCGCCAGGTAGGGGTAGATGACCCAGAGGAACTGTTGCCAGAGGTTCACCGCGCCCGCCTCCCCTCCGGCGCGTCCAGGCCGACCGTCTCCACGGCCGGCGGGCCGGCGCGCAGGTGTTCGATCTCGGCCTCCGCCTCCGGCGGGGCGGGCCGGAGGAGATCCAGGACGGCCTCCACCGCTGCCGCGTAGGGGCTGCCCGCCTCCCGCAGGCGCTCGCCCACCAGCCGGAGGGGCGAGCGGAAGCGCTCCAGCAGGGCGAGGCCGAGCGCGGGTTCGCGGGCGGCGAACTCCAGCATGAGGGGCAGGTGGTCGGGCAGCTCGCCCTCCGGCACGGCGTAGCCCGCGCCCGCGTAGACCTGCTTCAGCGCCACCAGCGCCGTCCCGCGGGCCCGCTGCTCCCCGAAGCGGTGGTAGGTCAGGTGGAGCGTCGTCTCGGCGCGGAAGTCGAAGTCGGCCACGTACCGCTCCTGCCGGCGGGCGAGCGGCGTCGCCTCCACCCACGCCAGGAAGGGCTCCAGCCGCTCCCGCAGCCGCTCCGCCCGCGACCCGAGCTCCCTGGCCACGGCCGCCTGTTCCTCGCCGGGGTAGGCGAGGAGGGAGGCCAGCCCGGCCAGGCAGTCCGCCCGCCGGCCCGGCCCCGGCGCCGCGCCGGACCCGGCCCCGCCGGCCGCCGGCTCGCGCCCTTCGCTCATGCCTTCTCCCTCCTCCGCTGCAGGTGGAAAGAGGGGTCGGTGCCCTCCGGGCCGCGGAGCGGCGCGCCGCAGCGGCCCGGACCGCCCGCGAACTCCAGGCCGCAGGCGCCCTGCTCGGCCATCAGGTCCCCGGCCAGCTCCCTGTGCGCCGGCGGCACCACGAAGCGCTCCTCGTACCTGGCCAGCGCCAGCAGGCGGACCATCCGCTCCACGGCCTCCGGGGTGAGACCGGCCCGGGCCAGGAGCGCCGCGTCCGGCTCCAGGCCCAGGTTCTTCGCCCGCATGGCGGTGCGCAGGGCGGCCAGCTTGCGCAGCACGCCGCGCACCACCTCGGCGTCGCCCGCCGCCAGCAGGTTGGCCAGGTACTCCACCGGCACGCGCAGCTGGTCGATGGCCGGGAAGATGTCGTCGGGCCGCGCCGTCGCGCCCTCGCCCTCGATGCGGTTGACGATCGGGCTGAGCGGCGGCACGTACCAGACCATGGGCAGCGTCCGGTACTCCGGGTGGAGGGGCAGCGCGATCCCCCACTCCACCGCCAGCGGGTAGACGGGCGAGCGCCGCGCCGCCTCGAGCCAGTCCTCGGGGATCCCTTCCTGGCGCGCCGCGGCGATCACCTCGGGGTCGGACGGGTCGAGGAAGAGCGAGCGCTGCGCGGCCAGGAGGTCCCGCTCGTCGGGCACCGAGGCCGCCTCGCGCACGCGCTCGGCGTCGTAGAGGAGGAGTCCCAGGTAGCGGATCCGGCCCACGCAGGTCTCCGAGCAGATGGTGGGCAGCCCGGCCTCGATGCGCGGGTAGCAGAGCGTGCACTTCTCCGCCTTGTGCGTCTTCCAGTTGAAGTAGACCTTCTTGTACGGGCAGCTGGAGACGCAGAAGCGCCAGCCGCGGCAGACCTCCTGGTCGACCAGCACGATGCCGTCCTCGTCGCGCTTGTACATCGCGCCCGAGGGGCAGGCGGCGACGCAGGAGGGGTTGAGGCAGTGCTCGCAGATGCGCGGGAGATAGAACAGGAAGGCCTGCTCGTACTCGAAGCGGATCGCTTCCTCGAGCCCCGCCAGGTCCGGGTCGCGCGGCCCCGTCTCCGGCGTGCCGGCCAGGTCGTCCTCCCAGTTGGGCCCCCAGGTGATCTCCGTCGCCTCGCCGGTGAGCGCCGAGCGCGGCTCGGCCACCGGCTGGTGCCGGCCGGCGGGGCTCCCCGCCAGCCTCTCGTAGTCGTAGGTCCAGGGCTCGTAGTAGTCGTCCAGCGCGGGCAGGGCGGGGTTGAAGAAGATCTCCAGGAGGCGGCGCCAACGCGGCCCGGCGCGCAGCTCCAGGCGGCCGTCGCGCAGCTCCCAGCCGCCCCGGTACCGCTCCTGGTTCTCCCACTCCTTCGGGTAGCCGACGCCGGGCTTGGTCTCCACGTTGTTGAACCAGATGGTCTCGGCGCCCGGGCGGTTGGTCCAGGTGTTCTTGCAGGTGACGCTGCAGGTGTGGCAGCCGATGCACTTGTCCAGGTTCATCACCATGGCCACCTGCACCTTAACCTTCAAGCCGGCTCACCTCCCGGAGCTTGCGGATGACCACGGTCTCGTCGCGCTGGTTGCCGGTGGGGCCGTAGTAGTTGAAGCCGTAGCTCAGCTGGGCGTAGCCGCCGATCATGTGCGTCGGCTTGACGTGGATGCGCGTCAGGCTGTTGTGGGCGCCGCCGGGCTCCCCGGTGATGGGGCTCGGCGGCACGTGGACCGTCCGGTCCTGGGCGTGGTACTGGAAGGCGACGCCGCGGGGCAGGCGGTGGCTGACCACGGCGCGCGCCACGACGACGCCGTTCCGGTTGAAGCACTCGATCCAGTCGTTGTCCGCGATGCCGGCGGCCGCCGCGTCGTCCTTGTTCAGCCAGACCGTGGGCCCGCCGCGGAAGAGCGTCAGCATGGGCAGGTTGTCGGCGAAGGTGCTGTGGATGCCCCACTTGCCGTGCGGCGTCAGGTAGCGGAGCGTCAGCTCGAGACGCCCGTCGCCGGCCGGTCGCCCCTCCCCCGGCAGGAAGGAGGCGAAGGCGAGCGGCCCCCGGTAGACCGGCAGCCCCTCGCCGAAGTCGAGGATCAGCTCGTGGTCCAGGTAGAACTGCTGCCGCCCGGTCAGCGTCCGCCAGGGCACCAGCCGCTCCACGTTGACCGTGAAGGGCGAGTAGCGCCGGTCGCCCTTCTCGATGCCGCTCCAGACGGGCGAGGTGAGCACCCGGCGCGGCTGCGCCGTCAGGTCGGCGAGGTGGAAGTGCTCCGCCTCCTCGCCCTCGGCCAGGTCGCGCAGGGCGACCCCGGTCTTCGCCTCCAGCGCCGCCCACTGCTTGACCGCCACCCGGCCGTGGCTCGTGCCCGAGAGCGTCAGGATCGCCTGGGCCACCTGCCGGTCCTCCTCCAGCCGCGGGCAGCCCTGCGCGGGGCCGGGCGCGGCGACGGTGCCCAGCATGCGGCCCAGCTCCTCGTACTCCTCCGCCGCCGGCCAGGCGATCCCCTTCGCCGCCAGGCCGCGCTCGCGCACCAGCGGGCCCAGCGCCGTCATCTTCTCGTGGACGCGGGCGTAGTCGCGCCGCACCACCACCAGGCGGGGGAGCGTGCGACCGGGCACCGGCTCCGTCTCGCCCTTCCTCCAGTCGCGGATGCGGCCCAGCGGCTGCGCCAGCTCGTCGGGCGAGTCGTGCAGGAGCGGCACGGCCACCAGGTCGCGCGCCTCCGGCAGGTGGCGCGCGGCCAGCTCCGAGAAGACCCGCGCCAGGCCGCGGAAGGCGTCCCAGTCCGAGCGCGCCTCCCAGGGCGGCGCGATGGCCGGGTTGAAGGTGTGCAGGAAGGGGTGCATGTCGGTGCTGCTCAGGTCGTGCTTCTCGTACCAGGTGGCGGCGGGCAGGAGGACGTCGGAGTAGAGCGCCGTGCCCGACATGCGGAAGTCCAGCGTGACCAGGAGGTCGAGCTTCCCCTCGGGCGCCCTCTCCCGCCAGGCCACCTCCCGCGGCCGCAGCCCCTCGCCCTCCGCGGCCAGGACGGCGTGGTCCGCGCCCAGGAGGTGCTTCAGGAAGTACTCGTGCCCCTTGCCGCTGGAGGTGAGGAGGTTGGCGCGCCAGACGAAGAGGAGGCGCGGGAAGTTCTCCGGCGCGTCGGGGTCCTCGGCGGCGAAGCGGAGGCTCCCCTCGCGCAGGCGGCGAACCACGTGCGCCACCACTTCCTCGTCGCTCCGCGCCCCGCTCGCCTCGGCCTCCCGCACCAGGGCGAGCGGGTTGGCGCCGAACTGCGGGTAGGAGGGGAGCCAGCCCAGCCGCGCGGCCAGCGCGTTGGTGTCGGCGAAGTGGAGGCGCCCGTAGGGCCCGGCCAGGGGCGAGGCCATGGAGGCGGCGTCCGTCTCCTCGTAGCGCCACTGGTCGGTGGCCAGGTAGAAGAAGGAGGTGCCGTTCTGCTGCCGCGGCGGGCGCGACCAGTCGGAGGCGAAGGCGAGCGTCGCCCACGCCTCGGCCGGGCGGACCTTCTCCTGCCCCACGTAGTGCGCCCAGCCGCCCCCGTTGACACCCTGCGCGCCGGTGAGGAGGACCAGGTTGAGCATCGCCCGGTAGAGGGTGTCGCTGTGGTACCAGTGGTTGGTGCCGGCGCCCATCAGGATCATGGAGCGGCCGCGGGTGAGCGCGGCGTTCTCGGCGAACTCGCGCGCCACGCGGATCGCCAGGCGCCGGTCGACGCCGGTGATGGCCTCCTGCCAGGCCGGGGTGTAGGGGCGGGGGTCGTCGTAGCCCGCCGGGTAGTCGCCGGGCAGGCCGCGTCCCAGGCCCGCCTGGGCCAGGAGCAGGTCGAAGACCGTGGTCACGTAGGTCCCGTCCGTCCCGCCCGGATCGGCGACGCGCACCGCGGGCACCGAGCGGCGCAGGAGGGCGGGCGCGCCGTCGCCGAAGTAGGCCAGCTCCACCGGCAGGACGGCCTCCTCCCGCCCGAGGAGCGTCAGCGCCGGGTCGACGGGGCGCCCGTCCCCCGTCTCCAGCTTCAGGTTCCAGCGCCCCTCCTCGCTCCAGCGGAAGCCGAGGCTGCCGTTGGGCACGGCCGGCGCGCCCGCGGCGGCGTCCCAGACCAGCGTCTTCCACTCGGCGTGGGGCTCCTCCAGACCCAGGTCGCTCGCCCGCAGGAAGCGGTCGGGCACCCAGGCCTCCCCGTGCTTCCGCAGCCGCACCAGGCAGGGCAGGTCGGTGTAGCGCCTGGCGTAGTCGGTGAAGTACGGCGTCTCGCGCTCGAGGTAGAACTCCCTCAGGATGACGTGGGTCATGGCCATGGCCAGCGCCCCGTCGGTCCCCGGCCGCGCCGGCAGCCACTGGTCGGCGAACTTGACCACCTCGGCGTAGTCCGGGCTGACCGCCACCACCTTCGCCCCGCGGTAGCGCGCCTCGACCAGGAAGTGCGCGTCCGGCGTCCGCGTCATGGGCACGTTGGTGCCCCAGACGATCAGGTAGGAGGCGTTGTACCAGTCGCCGCTCTCCGGCACGTCGGTCTGCTCGCCCCAGACCTGCGGCGAGGCCGGCGGCAGGTCGGCGTACCAGTCGTAGAAGCTGAGCATCACCCCGCCCAGCAGCGAGAGGAAGCGCGCCCCGGAGGCGTAGCTGACCATGGACATGGCGGGGATCGGCGTGAACCCGAAGATGCGGTCGGGTCCGTACTCGCGCAGCGTGTAGACGAGGGAGGCGGCGATCAGCCGGTACGCCTCCTCCCAGCCGACGCGCACCAGGCCGCCCTTGCCGCGCGCCTTCCGGTAGGCGGCGCGCTTGGCCGGATCCGCCTGCAGGCGCGCCCAGGCCGCGACGGGGTCGCCCTGCGCCTCGCGCAGCGCTTCCTGCCAGAGCTCCCAGAGCACGCCGCGCACGTACGGGTGCTTGACCCGCAGCGGGCTGTACGTGTACCAGGAGAAGCTGGCGCCCCGGGGGCAGCCCCTGGGCTCGTACTCCGGCATGTCGGGGCCGTTGGTGGGGTAGTCGGTCTCCTGGGTCTCCCAGGTGATGATGCCGTCCTTGACGTAGACCTTCCAGCTGCACGAGCCGGTGCAGTTGACGCCGTGCGTGGAGCGGACCACCTTGTCGTGCTGCCAGCGGGCGCGGTACGCCTCCTCCCAGTCGCGGTCGAGGGGGCTCAGCTCGCTCCAGCCGTCGGCGACCGGCTCGCCGCGGCGGAGGAGCAGCCCGAGCCTGCGCAGTGAACGCCCACCGCTCACCTTTCCAACCCCTCTC
>JASBVM010000029.1 GCA_029961055.1 Bacillota bacterium | reverse complement strand
CACCGACCGGAGATGAGTGCTCGCGATGCACGGGCTCGACGGCGCCATCCTCCTCGCGGTCAACGGCCTGGCCGGGCGCTCCGCCGTCCTCGACGCGGCAGGAAGCTGGGTCGGCCAGTACGGCCCGGCGCTCTACGCACCGCTGCTTCTCGTCGCCTGGTTCGCCTACCGGCTCGACGGGGCGAAGGGGGCGGAGACGGAGACGCAGCGCCGTCGCCGCCTGATCCTGGCGGTGGCGGCCGGTGCGCTGGCCCTGGGGCTGAACGCGGCGATCGGGGCCTTCTGGTACCGGCCGCGGCCCTTCGTGGCCGCGCCGGGACTGATCCACCTGCTGGCGCGCCACGCGGCCGACAGCTCCTTTCCCAGCGACCACGCCTCGCTCAGCTTCGCCGTGGCGCTGGCGCTCTTCGCGCTGCCGGCGCGGCCGCGCTGGCTGGCGCCGACCTCGCTGGTCTGGGCGGTGGTGGTCGCCCTGGGGCGGCTCTTCCTGGGCATGCACTGGCCGAGCGACATCCTGGGCAGCCTGGCCGTCGCCCTGGTCAGCGCGCTGGCGGTGCGGGCGCTGGAGGGCGTCCTGGCGGAGCCGGCCGACTTCCTGGCACGCGGGTTGCCGCCGCGGCTGGCGGGGAGGTGAGGGGCGGGCCGGCGGCCCGTGCGGAGAGCGGCCAGGAGAAGCGGGCAGGGCCCGGGCCATCGGCCCGGGCCCTGCCGCCGCGCTGGGAGTCCAGGGCGAGACCTAGTGCTGCCCCTGTTGCTCCAGCTGGACGTTGTCGTGGTCGGGCTGGGAGACGTGGGCCTCGCCGGCCTCGGGTGCCTCGGGCTTCTCCGTCTCTTCCGCGGTGATCTCGCTCTCGTGGCCTTGGGGCTCAGCCCCGTCGGGGCCGCCCGTCTGGGGGCCGATCTGCTGCTCCACCTGCTGGCCGGCCTGGGCCCCGGCGGTCTCTTGCACGGTGCCGGAAGCGGAGCCGGTCGGAGCCGCCGGAGCAGGTGCGGGTGCCGAGACCGCGGCGGCCGCCGGGGGCGCGGGGGTGGAGGGGGCGGCGGAGGCGCGCGCAGCGAGCGCGCTTCCTCCGGCCACCGCGCCGATCAGCAGGGCGGAGGCGGCGGTCAGGAGCCAACGCTTCGACATGGGATCTCCTCCTTTCGAGACGATCCTGGCGGACCCGGGTGAAGGGGGCGTGAGCCGGCGATGAGATCTCTCTCAGCCGGGCCGGTCCGGCCGACCGGGCCGCGCCGGCCGGCGGGACGGCGATCCTGTCGGCGCCCCCGCGGCCGCCTTCGGCGGAGCGGGCGGCAGCGGGAGGTGGAGCGTGAAGCGGCTCCCCTGCCCGGGCGTGGATGCCACCGTCACCCGCCCGCCCAGCCCCTCCACCGCCTGCTGCACGATGGAGAGGCCGAGACCTGCGCCGCCCGCCCCGCGGGCCCGTCCCCTCGCCTGCTCGGCGGCGCGGCGGTTGTGACCGCGATAGAAGCGCTCGAAGATGTGGGGCAGGTCCTCCGGTGGGATGCCGGTGCCGGTGTCGGTGACGGAGAGCTCGGCCACGCCTGCCGCCCGGTCGACGCGGACGGCGACGCGCACCTCACCTCCCCGGGGGGTGAAGTCCAGCGCGTTCTGAACCAGGTTGACCAGCGCATGGGTGAGCGCGCTCTGGTCGCCGCGCAGCACCACCGGTTCCGGCTGGAGCTCCGCGCCCAG
>JASBVM010000028.1 GCA_029961055.1 Bacillota bacterium | reverse complement strand
CGCCGCCGGCAGCTCCTGCTCGCCCGCGACCGCCTCGGGATCAAGCCGCTCTATGTCGCCTCCTCTCCCCGGACCGGCTTCGCCTTCGCCTCGGAGATCCGCGCGCTCCTGGCGCTGCCGGGTTTCGAGGCGCGTCCCGACCTGGCCGCGCTGGACGACTACCTCGCCTATCGCTTCGTCCCCGGTTCCGCCACCTTCTTCGAGGGCATCCGCCTCCTCGAGCCCGGCCACTTCCTCCTCGTCCGCCGGGGCCGGGCCCGCGAGGGTGCGTACTGGGCGTGGCCGGGGCCGGCCGGAGAGGACCGGTCCGGCGCGGACCCGGGCGAGCCCCTCGCCGAACGGCGCTACGCCTCCGAGCTGGGCGCCGCCCTGAGGGAGGCGGTGGAGCTCCACCTCCAGTCCGACGTGCCCGTCGGCCTCCTGCTCAGCGGCGGCCTGGACTCCGCCGCGCTCCTGGCACTGGCCGCCCCTCGCAGCCCCCGGCCGCTGCTCACCTACTCCCTGGGCTTCACGCGCCGCGGCGAGCCGCTCCCCGGCTTCTGGGAGCTGGACCAGGCGCGCGAGCTTGCCCGCCGGTACGGCACCCGCCACCACGAGGTGGTGGTCGAGGCGGCGACGCTCGCCGACCGGCTGACGGCCGTGGTCGACGCGCTGGAGGAGCCGCTGGGCGACCCCACCGTCTTCCCCCTGGAGCGGATCAGCCAGGAAGTGCAGCGCCAGGGCCGCGTCCTCCTCTCCGGCGAGGGGGCGGACGAGCTCTTCGGGGGCTACACCGTCTACCGGGCCCCCGCGGCGCTCCCGCCGCTCGGGGGCCTCCCGCTCGGGCTCCGCCGGCGCCTGGCCGCCTGGGTCGACCGCCTGCCCTTCCCGCTCCCCGGCCGGAACTGGGTGCGGCGCGCCCTCCTGCCGGTGGACGACTGGTATCGCTGCGTCGGCGGCCTCTTCGACCCCGCGGCGCGGGCGCGCCTCTACGCGCCCGACCTCCGGTCCGGGCCGGTTTCCGGCTCCCTCCCCTCCCGGGAGGAGGCCGGCCGGGCCGCCCCCGTCGACCCGGTGGCTCGCATGCTCGAGCTCGACGTCACCTGCATGCTGCCCAACGACACCCTGCTCAAGGCGGACAAGCTGACCATGGCCCACTCCGTCGAGCTGCGCGTCCCCTTCCTGGACGACCGGGTGGTGGAGCTGGCCGCCCGCATCCCCAGCCGGCTCAAGGTCCGCCGCCGCTCGCTCAAGTACATCCTGCGCCGGGCCATGGCCGGGCAGCTGCCCGCAGACCTCCTCCAGCGCAGGAAGCTCGGCTTCACGGCCCCGGTGGAGCGGCTCCTCCGCGAGGAGCTCCGCCCGCTGGTGGAGGACGTCCTGCTCTCCCGCCGCTTCGTCGAGCGCGGGCTCTTCGACGCGCGCGAGGTGGACCGCCTCGTCCGCCGCGCCACCCGCCCTGCGGCGCCGGGCGCGGCGGCCTCGCGCGCAGACTCGCTGGCCGCCCGCCAGGTCTTCGCCTTGCTCATGCTGGAGCTCTGGTACCGGCGGTTCGTCGATCGCCCGGCCGCGGGCCGGCTGGCCGGCCCGGAGGCGGCGGTGAGCGTCGCCGCCGGTCACGTGCCGGAGCGCTGACGCCGGGCCGGGGACAACCGCCGGTGTTCACCCAGGAGGCGACCCACACCCGTTGTTTCCCTCGCACCCCATCCGCCTGATCGCCACCGATGTCGACGGGACCTTGCTCGACTCGCGCTACCGGATCCCGGAGGTCAACCGCGACGCGGTGGCGGCCGCGCGCCGCGCCGGTCTCCGCGTCGCCCTCTGCACGGGCAAGACCTACCAGGCGATCCGGGACGTGATCGAAGAGCTGGACCTCGGGCGCGGCGAGCACGTGGTCCTGAACGGCGGCGGGCTCTACGACCCGGCCGCCGCCAGGGTCGAAGTGCTGCGCAGCCTCCCGCCCGGGGGCGCGGAGGAGGCCGAGCGGCGCTTCCGGGAGGCGGGGCTTCCCGTCGCCTATTACGTCCCGGACGGCATCCGGGTGCTGGCCTCGGACGGGACGGACTTCCTCGAGGTGGCCGTCCGCATGGGGGAGCCGGAGCCGCGGGTGCTGGCCTCGGCGGAGGAGCTGGCGGATCTGCGGCGGCGGGTGCCCGTCGTCAAGCTCCTGACGGTTCTGCCGCAGGACCGGCCGGACGCGGCCGGGGTGGAGGCCCGGCTGGCCGGCGGGGCACCGCCGGGCGTCCGCTTCGTCCGCACCGGTCCGCTCTTCGTCGAGGCGATCCCCGCCGACGGGGGGAAGGCCGTCGGCCTGCGCCGCCTGGCGGCCCGGCTGGGCGTCCGCCGGGAGGAGATCCTGGCCATCGGCGACGCCGAGAGCGACCTCTCGCTCTTCGCGGCGGCGGGGGTCCGGGTGGCGGTGGGCAACGCGGTCCCCGAGCTCCGGCGCGCGGCCGACCGGGTGGTGGCCAGCCACGACGAGGGCGGCGTGGCCCAGGCCATCCGGGAGATCGCGCTGGCCCCCCTGGAAGGCGGGCGCCCGAGGCCCTAGAGCCCGTAGATGCGCCGGGCGTTCCCCCGGAAGAAGGCCTCGGCGATCTCGCCGGCTTCCTGGGCGCGGAGGACGCCCTGGCGGCTCCACTCCTCCAGCACCGCCTCGAGGGCGGTCCGTGCCAGGTGGGCGGCGAAGGCGAAGGTGTCGGGGATGGTGTGGGCGTCGGAGGCGTAGAGGAGCTTCGAGGACGGCGCCAGCTCCAGGATCTCGGCGAGCAGCCGCGGCGCCGCCGGCCCGGTCAGCGGGACGGTGAGCGAGAGGTCGGCGTAGACGTTGGCGTAGAGGCTCGCCAGGAGACCGGCCTCGCGGTGGAACGGGTAGTTGTGCAGGAGCACCAGGGGGACCTCCCGCCAGCGCGGGTCCTCGAAGACCTCGCGCAGCAGGCCCGGGCTCGCCTCGGGCAGGCGGACGTCGCTGTCCCCGAAGCCCACGTGGAACTGGAGCGGCAGGCCCTGGCGGGCGCAGGCCGCCAGGGCCTCGTGGAGGACGAGGTGGAGGAGGGCGGGCCGGGTGAGGCGCGGCCGGGGACGGCCGCGCGCCGCCTCCTTCTCCTCCCGCCATGCCGCCTGGGCGGCCGCCGGGTCGGGCGGCCGGACCGCGAGGCCGGAGCGGTAGGCGAGGATGCTCTTCAGCCCGACGTAGCCTTCGGCGCGGAGGCGGGAGAGCCGCCGGCGGAGAAGCTCCAGGAAGTCGTCGAAGCTCCCGGTCTCGCCCAGCGCCTCCTCCGCCAAGCTCTCCAGCCGGGCGACGCGGAGCACCCGCGCCCCGGTCAGCTCGGCCAGCTCCGCCTCGTCGTAGCTCTCGCCCCCCGGGCCGGGGTCGTAGCCGGTGTCGATGAGGACGGTCTCCACCCCGGCGAGGCGGAAGAGCCTCCGGGTCAGCTCCCCGGTGCCCCACCGCGCGCGGGCCTCCAGGACCGCCTCCTCCGCGGGTTCGGTCTCCAGCGCCCCCGCCAGCCAGTGGATCGCCTGCCGGTAGCCGAGGGAGCGGGCGATGTGCTCGGCCATCGCCGGCTCCCGGCTCTCGCTGAAGCAGAGGCGGAACCGGTCGCGCTCCAGCGTGGCGGCGTCGCGCCGGATCCGGTGGGCATGGTGGTCGATCATGCGTCCCCCTCCGTCTTTCGGACCTCGGCCCTCCTGCGCGGAGGGGCCGCAGGGCCGGCTCAGGTCAGAAGACGCCGAAGTAGCGGCGGCAGTCCTCGCCCTCGGGGGCGCCGGCCAGCGCGGCGGCCTCCGAGCGCTTCACCGCGTCGAAGGCGGCGTAGAGCTGGGGGCCCAGCGCCTCCCGGAGGAGCGTGTCGGCGGCCAGGCGGTCCAGCGCTTCCTCCAGCGAGGCCGGGAGGCGGAGGATCCCGCGCGCCCGCCGCTCCTCCTCGTCCAGGCTGTCGGGGTCGACCAGGACCGGCTCGCCCGGGTCGAGGCCGCGCTCGATGCCGTCCAGCCCGGCGGCCACGATGGCGCCGAGGGCGAGGTAGGGGTTGCAGCCGTTGTCCACCGCCTTGATCTCCACGTTGACGCTGCCCTCGGGATGGGCGCGGAAGGGGGAGGCGATGCGCACCGCCGCCTCGCGGTTGTCGGGACCGTAGCAGGCGTAGGCCGACGACCAGCTGCGCGGCCCCAGCCGGCGATAGGAGTTGACCGTGGGCGCCGTCAGCGCCACCAGCGCCGGCAGGTGGGCGAGGACGCCGGCGATGAACGCGTAGCCGAGGCGGGAGAGCCGGTAGCGGTCGTCCGGGTCGTAGAAGAGGTTCCTTCCGGAGCCCCCGGCGGGCTGGCCGGGGAGGGCGGAGAGCCGCCGCCCGGCAGGCTCGCTTCCGGAGGGGAGCGTCGGCTCCTCCAGCTCCCAGGCGCTGATGTGGACGTGGGCGCCGTTCCCCGCCTGGTCCGGGAACGGCTTGGGCGCCAGGGACGCCCGGAGGCCCATCCGCCATGCGACCGAGCGGATCGTCTCGCGGGCGCGGATCTGGTTGTCCGCGGCCCGGAGGAGCGGGGCGTGGCGGAGGGAGAGCTCGTGCTGCCCGTGCCCCAGCTCCGGGTAGTACTGCTGCACCGTCAGCCCCTGCGCCTCGAAGGCGCGGACCAGCTCGACCGCGAAGTCGCCCGCCTCGGTCATGGCCGCCGAGCTGAAGCAGAGCGTCCGGTCGTAGGGGCGGTACCTCTCGCCGCCGGCGCCGTCCGGCTCCGCCACCGCGAGGGAGAACTCGTTCTCGAAGGAAGCCTCGAACCGGATCCCCCTCTCCGCCGCCCGCGCCACCATCCGGCGCGCGAACTCCCGGGCTCCCGCCTCCCAGGGCTGCCCGTCCAGCCGTTCCAGGTCGCAGAGCAGCGCCGCCTGGCCGGGGGCGTAGGGGAGCGGCGTGTAGGTGGAAGGGTCCGCCGCCAGCCGCACCTCCCCCACCGGGCCCATCCCCTCCACCGTCTGGAGCTGGTCGAAGGGGTTCATCGCCGCCATGGCCACCGTCAAGCCGACGCCGGAGCGGAGGGCGTCCTCCAGGTTGGCGCGGCTGACCGCCTTCCCGCGGATGACGCCGCCGGTGTCGCAGTAGAGGAAGCGGACCAGCACGACTCCTTCCTCCTCCGCGCGGCGGACCACCTGCTCGACCTCGTCCGGTCGGACCCATGCCTCGACCATGGATACCGCCTCCTTGCCGCCTCCCGGCCGGGGTCAGGCCCCGGTCTCGGGGCTCTCCGCGTCCGCCAGCGCCTGGCCGATCAGCGCCCTCCGCTCCTGGTCCATCAGGCTGATCCGGAGCCAGCCCGTCACCAGCCAGGCGGCGGCGACGAACGGAAGCACGCCGAAGACGCCGGGTTGGAGCGGCCAGACGCTGTTGTAGAGCGGCCAGAGCAGGATCAGGAAGCCGAGGATCGGGAAGACCAGGTGCCGGACCGCCGAGGTGCCGGGGCGTCCGTACTCGCGGCCGAAGTAGCGGACCGCGGCCGCGTTGACCATCAGGTAGGCGACGATCAGGGTGAGGGTGCCGAGCGTCCCCCAGGCGCTGTACACGTCGAAACCGCCGGCGCGGCTCCAGGCCAGGTCGGCCACCAGCGCCGTGAGGACCACGGCGGTGTGGGCGCCCAACGGCGTCCGCCGCGAGGGTTCCACGTAGCCCAGCACCCGCGGGAGCGCCCCGTCCCGGCTCATGGCGTAGAGGATCCGCGCGGCGGCGGTGGCGCTTCCCAGCGAGCAGGCGAAGGCGCTGATGGCGGCACCGAGGTCGATGACGGTGGCCATGGCCGCTCCCACGTAGCGGACGCCCAGGGTGTCCAGCGGCGCCGCGTCCTTGGCGAAGGCGGCGACGCCCCGCATCCCGAAGCCGACCGTCTCGGCCCAGCCGACGAAGACGAAGAAGAGCCCCGCGATCACCACCGTCCCCAGCACCGCCCAGGGGACCGCGCGGCGGGGGTTCTGCGCCTCCTCGCCCAGCGTGGCGGCGCCCTCGAAGCCCGCGAAGGAGAGGACGGCGTAGACGATGGCGAAGCCGATGCCCGCCAACCCCGTCTTCTGCGGCAGGAAGGGCTGGAGGGTGAGCCCCTCCTGGCCCCCGCGGGCGAGGATGGCCGCGGTCAGGGCGAGGATGATCAGGACCGAGACGCCCTCGATGGCCAGGGCCGCGCGCGTCGAGAGCTTCACGTCCAGGACGCCCATCGCCCAGACGACCCCCAGCGCCAGGAGCGCCCAGAGCCACCAGACCGTGTGCAGGCCGAAGTGCTCCAGGAAGACGACGGCGAAGTTGCCGAAGGCGGCGGCCGTGCCCGCCGCGTACGCCCAGTAGGTGAGGAGGAGTCCCCAGCCCGAGACGAAGCCCGCCCGGGGCCCGAGACCGTAGGTCACGTAGGTGAAGGCCGATCCCGCGGAAGGCAGGCGCTTCCCGAACTCCACGAAGGAGACGCCCGCCAGCACCATGGCCACGGTGGCGACGGCGAAGGTGATGGCCACCGCGCCGCCGGACGCCCCGGCGACCAGCGGCGTGTTCAGCGACATGGCCATGGTCGGCGCGATGATCGAGATGGAGAGGGCGACCACTTCCAGGAGCCCGAGCGAGTTGCGGCGAAGCTGAGGCTCGCCGCTCGCGGGACGTGCACCCATCCGAAACCCCTCGCTTTCGTACGTTCCGCCTGCCGGCCTCCCGGCCGGCCGGGCGGGGGTGGGGAGCGGCGATCCCCGAATGGAACGCGTGAACGCCATGCACGCCGGTGGTGTCGATGCTGCGGATAGACGAGAGCGGCGAGTGCGCTGGATGTTGTCATGCAGTCTGGGCAATGGACCCGGGGATTGTCAAGATAGATAGCAGATATGGCAGGCAAATGGACTTACCTTGTCGAAAACGGACGTTGAAGCGGATAGGGCCCGGGGAGAGGGTCGGGGAGGCGGGGGGCGTCGGCGCGCCCCGATTCTACCGTCTCAGGCGAGGAGGGGAGGCGTGCCTGGAAACCGGCGAGCCGCGCCGGCCACGCGCGCCGCCGTGGCTCCCCCGGGCGCCGCACGAAGAGGGTGGCCCGGCCCGCCCCCCGGCGCGGAGTAGACGAAGAGGCCGTTGGCCACCGGCCGCTCGCGGCCGTCGGAGGGCGAGTTGACCACGGCCGGGGCGAACTCGCCGGGCAGCCGGACCACCATCTGCTCGAGCCGCCGCTGTCGAAGAGCATGGCGTCGCGCGCGCCGCCCAGCGCCCACGAAAGCTGCCCCATCTCGGCGTAGGTGGGGCCGACGCTCCGCCCGGGCTGCACAAACCCGTCCGCCACGGAGGCTTCCTGCTTCCGGGGCATGCGCCCGGATCCGGGCGAGCACCTCGGCCGCCGTCAGGTGCAGGGACGGTTCCGCGAGGAAGAGGTGGAGGACCGACCGGCGCTGGGCGGTGACGCGCAGTCCCCGCCTCTGCAAGAGCTTGATCGCCTGCTCCTGCGTCGGATCCACGCCAGCCGCCTCCCCGGAAGAAGCTCTGCCACGACGTCAGTCAGCCGTTTCGAGGTGGGCCGCCAGGAACCAGAGGTCCTTGTCCGCCTGGCGCGCGAGTTGGGTCAGCAGGTCGGCCGTGACGGGATCGCCGGACTTCGCGGCGAGCTCGATGCCCGCATAGAGTCTGGCCGTCACCTTCCTGAGGCCATCCGCCACCCAGCCGATCCACCTGGAGGAGGTCCGCTCACCGGCGGACTCCGACGGGGAGCCGCCACCGGGCGCCTCCCATACCTCGGCCACCTCCGCGGCGGTTCCCCGGGCGCTCCCGCCCAGTTGGACGGCGCGTTCGGCCAGCAGGTCGACGCCCTCTTCCAGATGGGAGGCCACCTGATCCAACAGCTCGTGGATCTCCAGGAAGTTCTGCCCCTTGACGTTCCAGTGCGCCACTTTGGTCGCCAGCTGCTGGCCGCGCAGGGAGAGGGAGAGCTCCTGGAGCTCCTGGACCAGCGCTTCGCGGGCTTCGGGTCCGATGGAGACGGCTGCACTTCTCGTGTCGGTCATGCGACATACCACCCCTTTCCGTCGCCGCTTCCGCAGGGGAGCGTTGACTGAGTCCGAGTATAGACTGAGTCTTAGGAAGATGCAAGTCTGACGGAGTCCGCCTGCCGGTCGCTTCCTCGCTACAATGGACGAGCCGGTTGCACGTGAAGCAACCTTGTCCGGGACCGCCGGCGCGCTCCCGAGGGCGCGGGTCCCCGGGGGGCGGACCCCCCGGGGACCGGCGACGGCGACGAAGGAGGCGGCCATGAAGCCGGGAACCCCCCGCTCCCGCGAACTCACGCTCGACGTCGACGGAACGCGGCTCCACGTCGTGATCCAGAGGAAGGCGGTCAAGAACGTCAACGCGCGCCTGGCCGGCTCGGAGCTCCGCGTCAGCGCGCCCGCGGCCGTCCCCGACGACGTGCTCGAGCCCGTCGTCCGCGATCTCGCGAGGAAGCTGCTTCGCCGCGTCGAGGCACGCCGGATCAACGGCCAGACCGACGCGCTCGCGCTGGCTCGGCGCGTCGCCGCCCGCTTCCCCGAGCCGCCGGCCGTCCGCCAGGTCCTCTTCGTCACCACCCAGTCCGCCCGCTGGGGGAGCTACAGCGCCGCCACCCGGACCGTCCGCCTCAACGCCATCCTGCTCAGGATGCCTTCCTGGGTGCTGGAGTCGGTCGTCGCGCACGAGCTGGCGCACGTCTTCCACCTCGACCACTCGCCCGCCTTCCGCGAGCTGCTCCGCCGCGTCGACCCCCGCGCGGACGAGGCGCACGCCTTCCTGGCGGGGGTGAGCTGGCTCGCCCGCTCGTGGGGGAGCCTGCCCGCCGCGGAACGGCGGCGGCTGGCGGGCATGGCGCCCGGGGAGGGGGAGGGTCGGGGCCTTTCCGGCGGCGCCGATACGGGAGCATCCTGAGGCGCGCGCCCGCCGCGGGCGGGCGACGACCGTCCGGCTTCCTTCGCAGCAGGTGTTGCCGCATGCGCGTCCGCCCGATCGCCAGCGACGTGTAGCGCAGGATGAGGTGGGAGCCGCGCTGCCGGTCCTCGACGAAGCCGAGACGATGAAGCGCTCGGCGCAATTCAGAGGCCGTCCGTCGCGGCAGCGGCGGCACCTACACTTCCACCTCGGCGAGCGACTCCCTCCCGGGCGGGATGTCCAATCCATGCTCCTTGCGGTATTCGAGCGTGAGCTGGATCGCTTGCTTGATGTTTTCCAGCGCCTCGCCCTGTGTGCGCCCGGAGCTTGTACAGCCCGGCAGGCTCGGCACGTAGGCGAACCATTCGGCGTCCGAACGTTCCAGAACGACGACGTAGCGCATCGGCACCACCGGCTTTCATTCTATCTATCCCTTCCGTCGCCCAGGGCGCCGGGCGTGTGGCTGGAGCCGTCGGCAACCGGCCCGCCGTGGCCGACTGCGGCCACCGTCTCTGACCGGGATGACTGCAAACGCACTGGCCGCGGAAGCCCCGGAGCGGGAGCAACCGCCGGCAACGCGCTGGAGCAGGAGCTGGCGGAGGGCCTGGTCCGGGCGCTCCGCTTCCTGGCCGGGCGGGGTCTCTCCAGCTTCAACTTGGCCTTCTTCCCCTCCGCGGGGGAGCGGGACGTCTTCTGGCTCCACCTGCGCCTCTCGCCGCGGCTCTACCTGGCGCCGCGCCCCGGCGCCAGCGACATCTCCAGCCTCCAGCACCTCTACCAGGAGTCGACCATGATCCGTCCCCGGAGGAGCTGGCGGCCGGCCTGCGCGAGGCCGTCCGCCTCTGAACGCCCGCCTGCTCTCGCCTCGCTCTGCGGAAGGAGGCGGGCGCCGGCTGGCGAATGAAAGTACATCCATGGAATAAAAACGAAATTCGTATCATGGAACGAAAAGCGCCCTGGAACACGCTTCGCTGCGCGCGTCGGCTCCGGGTCCATGGAGAGGAGGGGTGGATCGATGCAGGGCCTGATGATGGAGTACCAGCTGACGCTTCCTGCCATGCTGCGGCGGGCGGAAGCGCTCTTCGGGCGCAAGGAGATCGTGACCCGCCTGCCCGACAAGAGCTTCCACCGCTACACCTACGCGGACTTCATCCGCCGGGCCAGGAAGCTGGCCGTGGCGCTGCAGTCGCTGGGCGTCGGCCGCGGCGACCGCGTGGCCACGTTGCTCTGGAACCAGTACCAGCACCTGGAGGCCTACTTCGGCATCCCGGGTGCGGGCGCCGTCCTCCACACCCTGAACGTGCGCCTCCACCCCGACGAGCTGGCGTACATCATCCGTCACGCCGGGGACCGGGTGCTGCTGGTGGACCGGACGCTGCTGCCGCTCTACGAGCAGTTCCGCGACAAGGTGGACCTCGCCCACGTGGTGGTGGCCGGAGCGGAAGGCGCCGCGCCGGAGGGCGTGCTGGACTACGAGGAGCTGCTGGCGGCGGCCGACGAGGGGCGGTACGTGGAGCCGGAACTGGACGAGGACGAGGCGGCCGCCATGTGCTACACATCCGGCACGACCGGCCGGCCGAAGGGGGTGCTCTACTCCCACCGGGCCCTGGCCCTCCACTCGCTGGTCAGCGCCCTGCCGGACGCCATCGGCGTGGGCGAGGCCGACGTCGTCCTCCCCGTGGTGCCCATGTTCCACGCCAACGGGTGGGGACTGCCCTTCACCGCGACGCTGGTGGGTGCCAAGCAGGTCCTTCCGGGCCCGCATCTGGACCCGAGGAGCCTTCTGGAGGATTTCGTGCAGGAGCGCGTGACCCTCACCGCGGGCGTGCCGACGGTCTGGCTGGGCGTGCTCCAGGAACTGGACAGGAATCCCGGCGCCTACGACCTCTCCAGCCTCCGGGAGATCGTCATCGGCGGGGCGGCTGCGCCGCGCGGGCTGATCCAGGCCTTCCAGGAGCGGCACGGGCTGCACGTCCTCCACGCCTGGGGCATGACGGAGACGACGCCCATCGGGACCGTCTCGCGCCTGGCCTCGGATCTGGAGGAAGCTCCCGAGGAGACGCGCTACGATCAGCGCGCCAAGCAGGGGAGACCCGTCCCCTTCATCGAGATCCGGGCGCGGAACGACCGGGGCCTCGCCCCCATGGACGGGGAGAGCATGGGCGAGCTGGAGATCCGCGGTCCGTGGGTCGCGGCCGCCTATTACAACGCTCCCGAAGAGGCGGGACGCTGGACGGAGGACGGCTGGTTCCGCACGGGCGACATCGTCACCGTCGACCCCCGCGTCTACATGGAGATCAAGGACCGCGACAAGGACCTGGTCAAGTCGGGCGGCGAGTGGATCAGCTCGGTGGCTCTGGAGAACGAGCTGATGGCCCACCCGGCGGTGGCCGAGGCGGCCGTGATCGCCGTGCCCCACCCCAAGTGGCAGGAGCGGCCGCTGGCCTGCGTCGTGCTGAAGGAAGGGCAGTCGGCCAGCAAGGAAGAGCTGCTCGACTTCCTGCGTCCCAAGTTCGCCAAGTGGTGGCTCCCGGACGACATCGTCTTCATCGACGAGATCCCGCGCACCTCGACCGGCAAGTTCCTGAAGCGGGCGCTGCGCGAGCGCTTCCAGGACCACCTGCAAGAGGCGGCCGGCTGAGGCGGCCGCGGCCGGAAGGAGCGTACGCCATGACCGTCCATCACCCCGCCATGAGCCGCGCCCTGCGCAACACCATCGGCGACGCGCTGCATCGCTCGGTGCGCAGGAACCCGGAGAAGGACGCGATTCTCTTCGGTGAGCGGCGCTGGACGTATGCGGAACTAGACGCGGCCGTAAACAGGGTCGCGCACAGCCTTCTGGCCCGCGGCCTCGCGAAGGGTGACCGGGTCGCCTTCTACGGGCGCAACTCCGACATCTACGTCATCGGCTGGCTGGCCTGCACCCGCGCCGGCCTCATCCACGTGCCCATCAACTACATGCTGAGGGGTGAGGAACTGCTCTACATCGTTCACCAGTCCGGCAGCCGGGCGCTGTGGTACGACGAAGATCTGGCCGCATGGGTCGAGGCGGTGCACGACCGGGCCGGAGCGGAGATCTACGGCAGCCTGGAGGAGCTTCTGGAAGCGGCGCTCGACCCCGCCGGCGACGCGGGCGAGGTGGCGGTCGACGTGGTGGAGACCGACGTGGCCCAGCTCCTGTACACGTCCGGCACGACGGCGGCGCCC
>JASBVM010000027.1 GCA_029961055.1 Bacillota bacterium | reverse complement strand
GGTGCGCCCGTGTGATCGGCCGCGATGCGGAGGATTCCCCTGGGCGACCCGGCGCTCCAGGCTCTGCGGCGGCAACGGCACCGCGTTCGTGCAGCGGTCCCCGATTGGGTCCCCAATCGCCGGGGGAAGCGACCGCAACGTGGCTCAGGGCAAGGGCTTCTGGAGGTGGGTACTGTGAACACCTGGTTCACCGAGGAGCAGACACGCGACATGCGCCTCTCGCTGCGCGTCCGCTCCCTGCTGCACCGCGAGCGGAGCGGCTACCAGGAGATCGCCGTCTACGAGACCGCGGAGGTGGGGAAGCTCCTGGTCCTCGATGACGTGATCATGACGAGCGAGAACGACGAGTTCGGCTACCACGAGATGATCAGCCACGTCGCCCTCTGTACCCACCCGGCGCCGCGGAGGGTCCTGATCGTCGGCGGCGGCGACGGCGGCACCCTGCGCGAGGTGGCCCGCCACCGCGAGGTGGAAGAGATCCACATGGTGGAGATCGACGAGCGGGTGATCGAGGTCTCCCGGCGGTTCCTTCCTGCGATTGCGGCGGCCTTCGACGACCCCCGGCTGAAGGTCCACATCGACGACGGCATCGAGTACGTCCGCTCGGCGGCGGAGAGGGGAGACCGCTACGACGTGATCCTCTGCGACTCCACCGACCCGGTCGGGCCGGCGGTGGGCCTCTTCAGCGCCGACTTCTACCGCGACGCCGCGGCCGCGCTGGGCGAGCAGGGGCTCTTCGCGGCGCAGACGGAGTCGCCCTATTACAACCGCGAGCTCCTGCGCGGGATCCAGCGCGACCTGCGCGAGGCCTTCGGGCGGAGCTGGCTCTATCTCAGCGCGGTGCCCACCTACCCGGGCGGGCTCTGGACCTTCTCCCTGGGATCGAAGGGGCCGGACCCGCTGGGGCCGGAGGTCCACTTCGAGCGGGTGGAGGGGATGCCGCTCCGCTTCTACTCGCCCGAGGTGCACCGGGCGGCCTTCGCCCTTCCTCCCTTTGTGCGGGAGCTGCTGCCGGGGGAGGGGAAGGCGGCACGGTGAAGGGGAGGTTCCGGCGCGGGGGCCGCTTCCTGGGTGCGGTCCCCCTGGAGGAGGCGCGCGCGGTGCTGGTGGGGATGCCGCTCGACGCCACCACCAGCTTCCGCGGCGGGACGCGAGAGGCACCGGCGCGCGTGCGCGAGGTCTCCGACGTACTGGAAGCGTATAGCCTGGAGCTGGACCGGGGGCTTGACCGGCACCCGCTGGCCGACGCCGGCGACGTCGAGCTGGTCCCCGGCAACGTGGCGCTCTCGCTGGAGCGGATCGAGGAGGCGGTGGACGGGCTGCTGGAAGCGGGGAAGCTCCCCCTGGGTGTGGGAGGCGAGCACCTGGCCAGCCTGGGGACCTTCCGGGCGCTGGCACGCCGGTACCCCGAGCTCCACGTGATCCACCTGGACGCCCACGCCGACCTGCGCGACCGCTACGAGGGGGAGGCGCTCTCCCACGCCACGGTGCTCCGGCGGATCGCCGAGGCGCTCCCGCCGGGCCGCGTCCACCAGTTCGGCATCCGCTCGGCCGTGCCCGAGGAGATGGAGTTCGCCCGGGAGCGGACGGAGCTGGTGCCGGTGGAGGTGCTGGAGCCGGTGCGGCGGCTGGTCGGCTCGGGGCGGCTGGCCGGCGCGCCGGTCTTCCTCACCGTGGACATCGACGTCGTCGACCCGGCCTACGCGCCCGGGACGGGGGCGCCGGAGCCGGGCGGGATCGGCTCGCGGGAGCTCCTCCAGGCGCTCTACGCCCTCGCGCCGCTGCAGGTGGTGGCCTTCGACGTGATGGAGATCTCGCCTCCCCGCGACCTCTCGGAGCGGACCTCGATCCTGGGAGCCAAGCTGATCCGCGAGGCGGCGCTGCTCTGGGGTTAGCCGAACCGGAGCCGGCGGAAGCACGGAAGGAAGGGTGCGAACGATGGGTGTGATCGAGCGGACGGTGGAGGACCTGCGCGCACGGCTCGCCCGCGCCTGGCGGGAGGCCGTGGAGGCGGGCGAACTGCCGGAGGGGGAGCTGCCGGAGTTCGTGGTGGAGCGGCCCAGCGAGGCCGGCCACGGGGAGTACACCTCCAACCTGGCCATGGTGCTCGCCCGGACCGCCAGGAAGCCCCCCCGCGCCATCGGCGAGGCGCTGCTCCGCCGCTTCCCCGCGGGTCCGACGCCGGTGCGCCGCGTGGAGGTGGCGGGGCCGGGCTTCCTCAACTTCTACCTCGAGCCGGGCTGGATCCAGCCCGTGGTGGAGGAGGTGCTGGCCGCCGGCGACCGCTTCGGGCAGGCGCCCGCCAGGGCGATCCGGGTCAACATCGAGTTCGTCTCGGCCAACCCCACCGGCCCGCTCAACGTCGTCAACGCGCGCGCCGCCGCCTTCGGCGACTCGCTGGCCGCGGTGATGCAGGCCGCCGGGTACGACGCCTACCGCGAGTTCTACGTCAACGACGCCGGCGGCCAGTTCGAGAAGCTGGGCCTGGCCATGGAGTTCCGTGCCCGCCAGGAGCTGGGCGAGGAGGTGGAGCTGCCCGAGGGAGCCTATCCGGGCGAGTACGTCCGCGACCTGGCCCGCCTCTGGCTGGAGCGGTGGGACGCGCCCGCCGACCCGGCGCGGCGGCTGGAACTCCTCCGCCGGGAGGACCCGGAGCTCCGCGACGCCATGGGCCGCTTCGCCGTGGAGCGGATCGTGGCGGGGCAGAAGAGCGTGCTGGAGCGGTACGGCGTCCGCTTCGACCGCTGGTCGCGGGAGTCGGAGATCCGCGCCCGCGGGCTGGAGGGAGGGCCGGAGTGGGTGGTGCAGGAGCTCCAGCGCCGGGGCGCGGTGGAGGAGCAGGACGGCGCGCTCTGGTTCCACTCCGAGCGCTACGGCGACGAGAAGCCGCGGGTGCTCCGGCGCTCCAACGGCGAGCTGACGTACTTCGTGCCCGACATCGCCTACCACGTGGACAAGTTCCGCCGCGGCTTCGACCGGGTCATCGACATCTGGGGGCAGGACCACCACGGCTACGTGGCGCGGATGCGCGCCGCGCTGGTGGCGCTGGGCTACGAGGCGGACCGCTTCGAGGTGCTGCTCAACCAGATCGTCCGGCTGATCCGCGGCGGCGAGGTCGTCCGCATGTCCAAGCGCCGCGGCGAGTACGTCACCATGGAGGAGCTGCTGGACGAGGTGGGGACCGACGCGGCCCGGTTCTTCTTCCTGATGCGGACGGTCTCGAGCCACATGGACTTCGACCTCGACCTGGCCAAGCTGGAGGGCGAGGCCAACCCCGTCTACTACGTCCAGTACGCCCACGCGCGCATCGCCAGCATCCTGCGGCAGGGACGGGCCGAGGGCCTGACGCCGCCCGGGCCGGGGGAGGTGCCGGCGGCACGCCTGACCGATCCGGCCGAGCTGGAGCTGATGAGGAAGCTGGGCGAGCTCCCGGGTGAGATCCGGCTGGCGGCGGAGGAGCGGGCGCCGCACCGCATCACGGTCTACGTCCGCGAGCTGGCGACGCTCTTCCACTCGTTCTACACGCGCTGCCGCGTCCTCGATCCGGCGGAGCCGGAGCTGACGCGGGCGCGCCTCGGGCTGACCGAGGCGACCCGGATCGTGCTGGCCAGGGCGCTGGGGCTCCTGGGGGTGAGCGCGCCGGAGCGGATGTAGGCGGAGGCCCGGGGCCCGCGCGGTCCCCCCTCCCCCTGGCCGTGGCGGGCGACGGCGGGGAGGTCAGCCCCCATCGACCAGCCGGTAGCCCACGCCCGGCTCGTTCAGGATGCGCCGCGGCCGCTCCGGGTACGGCTCCAGCTTCCGGCGGAGCTGGGCGACGTAGACGCGGAGGTAGTGGGTTTCGCGCTCGTAGCCGGGTCCCCAGACGGCCCGGAGCAGCTGGCGGTGGGTGACCACCTGGCCGGCGTGGAGCGCGAGCAGCTTGAGGAGCTCGTACTCGATGGGCGTCAGGTGGACCGGCCGGCCGGCCACCTCCACCGCCCGGGCCTGCAGGTCGACGACCAGGTCGCCCACCTCCAGGCGTCCCTGGCGCGCGGCGGGGGAGAGGCGGCGCAGCGCCGCCCGGATGCGCGCCAGCAGCTCGCCGCTGGCGAAGGGCTTGGTCAGGTAGTCGTCGGCGCCGGCGTCCAGCGCCTCGATCTTCTCCGCTTCCTGGGTGCGGACGGAGAGGATCAGCACCGGCGCGGGGCACCAGGTGCGCAGGCGCCGGAGCACCTCCACGCCGTCCATGTCCGGCAGCGCCAGGTCCAGAAGGACCAGATCCGGGTGGAGCGCCGACAGGAGCGTCAGCGCCTGGCCTCCGGTGGAGGCGGTGGCCGCCCGGTAGCCGTGCGCCTCCAGGGTGAGGCGGAGCAGGTCGCGGATCGCTTCCTCGTCGTCCACCACCAGGATCAGCGGCCCCGAGCAGGGCTGCTCAGCCGCGGTCGGGTTCACGGGCCGTCGCTCCCCCCTCGCCCGCGGGCTCCCGCGGCGGCAGATCGGCTGGCCCCTTCTCCACGGGGAGGGTGATCCGGATCAGCCCGCCGCCACCCGGGCGGTTGCCCGCCTCGATCTTCCCCCCGTGCGCCTCCACCAGCTGGCGCGCCACCGAGAGCCCCAGGCCGATGCCCCGCTCGTGGTGCGGCTCCTGAAGGCGGTAGAAGCGCTCGAAGATGCGCTCGGTCAGCTCGGCGGGGATGCCCGGGCCTCGGTCGGTGACGCGGATCTCCACCTGGTCGTCCACCTGGCGGGCGTCGATCTCGATCTCGCCGTCCGCCGGCGAGTACTTGGCCGCGTTGTCCAGCACGTTGACCAGCACCTGCTGCATCAGGGCGAAGTCGAGGCGCAGGAGCGGCAGCCCCTCCGCCACCCGGACGCGCACGGGCCGGCCGGCCAGCGCCTCCGACATGTGCGCGAGGGCGGAGCCCACCAGCTCGCCCACGTCCGTCCAGTCCAGGCGGAGGTGGAGGGCGCCGCCCTCCAGGCGCGCCATGCTCAGCAGGTTGCCGATCACCCGGTTCATCCGCTCCGCGCTCCGCTTGATGCCGGCCAGGAGCTGCCGCCGCGCCTCGTCGCCGTAGCGGCCCTCGTCGCTGAGGAGCTCGTCGGAGGCGCTGAGCACCGAGCTGAGCGGGGTGCGCAGCTCGTGCGCGATGGCGTCGAAGAGCGCGGTGTGGAGCCGGGCCGAGGCCTCCAGCGCGCGGGCGGCCTGGGCTTCCTCCGCCAGCTTCTCGCGCTCGATGGCCACCGCCGCCAGCCCGGCGAAGGCCTCCAGCAGCCGGCGCGACTCGGGCATGGCGGCCGGGCCCGGCGAGGCGGGGGCTCCCTGTCGCCGGAACCAGGCAGCGGCGGAGCCGGGGTCGGGGCTCGCCGCCGACTCGGGCGCCGGGCGGGGCGTCAGGGCCATGACGCCGACGGCCCCGTGGCGGGTCAGGAGCGGGACGTAGAGGGCGCTGGCGCCGGAGAGCGTCTCCGTGCCCAGCCCGGCCATCTGCCTGTGCTCGAGAGACCAGCTGGCGACCGCCAGCTCGCGCCCCTCTGGCTGGAAGCCGCTGGGATGGCTGGCGGTGAGGCGGAGGTGCCCGTCGTCGCCCGGTGTGAGGATGGCCACCCAGCTGTCGAAGGTCTCGCCCACCCTGCGCGCGACCACCGCCGTCACCTGCTCCAGGCCGAAGGCGGAGCTGATCTCGCGGCCCAGGCTGTAGAGCATCCGGTTCCGCTCCTCGCGCTGGCGGGCCGCCCGGGCTCGCCAGCGGAGGCGCGAGGCCATGCTCGAGGTGACGGCGGCCACGGCCAGGAAGACCACCAGCGTGAAGACATAGCGCGAGTCGGCCACGGTCAGCCGGCCCACCGGCGCCACGAAGAAGAGGTCGTAGGCGACGACGCCGAGGAGCGCGCCGGCGATGGCAGGCGCCAGGCCCCAGCGCGAGGCGATCAGCAGGACGGGCAGCAGGTAGAGCAGGGCGGCGTTGACCGGGTCGACCCAGGCGCGCGCCGCCTCGACCGCGCCGGTGACGACCGCGGCGCCGAGGAGCGCCGCCGCGTAACCGGCCGCCCGCTCGCCCGGCGACCCCAGGCGGAGGCGGAAGGAGCGGCGTTGGACGGTGGCGGTCGGGGCGGGCGGCCGGACCACATAGACGCCCATCCCTTCGCAGCCCACCAGCACCCGGTCCGTGATCGTGGGACGGAAGAGGCGGACAAGCAGCGGCCGCAGGCTCCTCCCCAGGACCAGGGTGGTGGCGTTCCGGCCGCGGGCGAAGGCGACCAGCTCCTGGGCGGGGTCCTCCCCCTCCAGTCGCACCACCTCGGCGCCCAGGTCCGCCGCCAGCTTCAGCGTCCGGCGCAGCGCCTCCCGCTCCTCGGGGCTCTGCTCGGAGCCCGGGACGTCCACCGTCGCCACGATCCAGTCCGCCCGCAGGGCGCTGGCCAGCTGGCGCCCCGTGCGCACCAGGTAGGGCGAGGAGGGGCTGGAGCTGACGCCGACCACGATCCGCTCGCGGGCCGGCCAGGGGCCGCTGATCATATGGCGGCGCATGTACTCCCGCAGCTCGCGGTCGACCCGGTCGGCGGCGCGGCGCAGCGCCAGCTCGCGCAGGGCGTTCAGGTTGCCGGGCCGGAAGAAGTGGCGGATCGCCTGCTCGGCCTGCTCCGGGACGTAGACCTTCCCTTCGCGCAGCCGCCGCAGGAGGTCTTCGGGCGGCAGGTCGACCAGCTCCACCTGCGCCGCCTCGTCCAGGATCTGGTCGGGCACCGTCTCCCGCACGCGCACGCCCGTGATCGGCCGTCCGGGTGGAGGAGCTCGCCTTCCAGTACCAGGGGGGCGGGGAGATCCTCCGGGGGATCTCCTTCACCCTGGAACCGGGCGACTTCCTGGTCGTCCTGGGGGCCAACGGCGCCGGCAAGTCCACCCTCTGCTACCTGCTGACCGGGATCGTGCCCAACATCTACGCCGGGCGGCGCTCGGGCACGGTGGAGGTGGTGGGCGTCGACCCCTGGGAGTACCGGCTGGCCGAGCTGACCGACCGGGTCGGGCTGGTGATGCAGAACCCCGAGAGCCAGATCTCCATGCCCATCGTGGAGATGGAGATGGGGCTGGCGCTGGCCAACCGGGCGGTGCCGGCGGAGGAGATCCGACGGCGCGTGGAGTGGGCGCTGGAGGTGGTGGACCTGGCCGGCTACCGCCGGCGCCCCACCAAGGCGCTCTCCGGAGGGCAGAAGCAGCGGCTCGTCCTGGGTGCCGCGCTCACCTCGCTGCCGCCGCTCCTCGTCCTGGACGAGCCCACCGCCCAGCTGGACCCGCTGGGCAGCCGCGAGCTGCTCCGGGCCATCAGCAAGCTCCGCCAGGAGCGTCGCGTGACCATCGTCATGACCACCCACAAGACCGAGGAAGTCCTCGGCCTGGCCACCCACGCGCTGGTGCTGGAGGAGGGGAGAGCCGTCGCCTACGGCCCGTATGCCGAGGTGATGCGCCAGGTCGACCTCCTGGAGACGGCCGGCGTGCAGGCCCCGCCGGCCGAGCACGTCGCCTGGCGCGTGCGCCGGCGGGGCGTCGCGCTGCCCCCGGGACCCGCGGAGGAGGCGGTGGTGGAGGCGCTGCGGAGCCGGGCGCGGGCGCCGGTGCCGGTGCCCCGGCGGGAGCGGCCGGCCGCGACGCGTCCGCCCGTGCTGGAGCTGGAGCACGTCACCTTCCGCTACCCCGGCCAGGAGCGCCCCGCCCTCGAGGACGTCTCGCTGCGCGCGGGGGAGGGCGAGTTCGTCGGCGTCGTCGGCCAGAACGGCTCCGGCAAGAGCACGCTCCTCAAGCTCCTCGCCGGCCTGATCCGCCCCCAGGAGGGGAGCTACCGCCTGGCCGGGCGCGAGACCGCGCCGCTCTCGGTGGCCGCGATCGCGCGCCAGCTGGGGCTGGTCCTGCAGGATCCCGACTACCAGCTCTTCAACCCTTCGGTGCTGGAGGAGGTCGCCTTCGGCCTGCGGAACCAGGGCCTGCCCGAGGAGGAGGTGCTGGCGCGGAGCCGGGCGGCGCTGGCCGCCGTCCGCCTGGAGGCGCAGACCGAGCTCTTCCCCTTCCGGATGAGCTTCGGCGACCGCAGGAAGCTGGCCGTGGCCGCCGTCCTGGCGCTGGAGCCGAAGGTGCTGGTGCTCGACGAGCCGACCACCGCCCAGGACTACCGCGGCCGCTACCTGCTGGCCGACCTGGCGGCCGAGCTCAGGGCGCGCCGCGGCCCGCCGGCGCCCCCTCCGGCAGCTGCTCTACGCCTTCGGCATCGAGCTGGTGGGCGAGCGGGCGGCGCGGGAGCTGGCGCGCGCCTTCGGCGAGATCGGCCGTCTCGCCGAGGCGGAGGAAGCGACCCTCGCCGCCGTCCCCGGCATCGGCCCCAAGATCGCGCGGAGCGTCCGCGCCTTCTTCGCGCAGCCGCAGAACCGCGAGATGATCGCGCGGCTGGCCGAGCGGGGCGTGGTGGCCGCGCGGGCCGGCGTGGTGACCGAGCCCGGGGCGGGCGGGCGCCCCGCCGGCGCGGAGGCGCCGCTGGCGGGCAAGAGCTTCGTCCTGACGGGGACGCTGGAGCGGTTCACCCGCCGGGAGGCGCAGGAGCTGATCGAGCGGCTGGGCGGTCGCGTCACCGACTCGGTCAGCCGGAAGACGGACTACGTGGTGGCCGGCCGGGATCCGGGCTCCAAGCTGGCGCGGGCGCAGGAGCTGGGAGTGACCGTCCTGGACGAGGAGGGCTTCGTCCGCCTGACCGGCGCGAGAAGCGGGCGATGAAGAGGCATGGACCCGGCGGAAGGCGCGTCAACTGGAAGGAGTTATTGCCAACGATCGAGAACCCACCGGACGGCGTAAACTTGCCTTAACATTGGGACGAGGCCGACCAGCCTGGGGGAGGTGTTGCACGCGCCCGGAAGCCCAAGGGTCCGGGGACGGTCAGAGCACTCCACGGGTAGCGGCGCGCGAGCGCGCCTCAGGAGTCCGAAGCGCAGAGGAGGGAGTTTCTTGTCGCACTGGCGTGCAAAACCCTGGGCGGGGTTCTTCGCCGTCATCGCCGTCTTCGCACTGGTTCTGTCCGCCTGCGGCGGCGGCGGTGCGAAGACGACGGAGCAGCCGAAGACCACGGCGCCCACCGCCGAGAACAAGCCGGTCAAGGGCGGGACGTTCACCTTTGCGGAAACGTCGGACATCATCACCCTCAACCCCGCGTTCATCAACGACGTCCCGTCGGCTGACGCCGCCTTTTTCATCAACGCGCCTCTCTATGACATGGACAACAAGGGCCAGCCGATCGTCAGCCAGTGGTCGCTGGCAGCCGAGCCCTTCCAGGTGCAGAACGGCGGCACCACCTACATCGTCAAGCTCAAGCCGAACCTGAAGTGGTCGGACGGCCAGCCGCTGACGGCCGACGACGTGGCCTGGAGCGCCAACGTCATCGCCAACAAGGACCTCGGCTCGCCGCTGGTCTCGTACTTCGACCAGGTCAAGCAGGCGAAGGCGCTGGATCCCACCACGGTGGAGTTCGACCTGAAGAAGGTCTACGCGCCCTTCGTGGCCAACGTGCTGATGGGCGCCTGGGTGATGCCCAAGCACCTGCTGGAGAACGTTCCGGTCAAGGACCTGCAGAAGAACCCGTACGGGACGGATCCCGCCAAGACGCTCTCCAGCGGTCCGTGGGTCTGGACCAAGTGGGTCCAGAAGCAGTACCTGGAGTTCGAAGTCAACCCCAACTACTGGGGTCCGCAGCCGAACATCCAGAAGATCGTCTACAAGATCTATGCCGACCAGAACACGGCGGTCCAGGCGCTCCTCAAGGGCGACGTGGACATGTTCAACGGCATACCGGTGCCGAGCCTGCCCGCAGTCGAGAGCAACAAGAACATCACCCTGGTCAACCAGCCCGGCCCGTCGTGGGATTACTTGGGCTTGAACTTCAAGGGCTCCAACTTCCCCCAGTTCGGGAACCAGAGCCCGTTCGCGGGGATCAAGACGCGGCAGGCGATCGCCTACGCCATCAACCGCGACGAGATCATCAAGCAGGTCATCAAGGGATACGCCCAGCCCATCGACTCGCCTTTCCTGCCCACCAACTGGGCGTACAAGGCGGGCGCGGCCGTGACCTACAGCTATGATCCCGAGAAGGCGAAGCAGCTCCTGGCCGAGGACGGCTGGAAGATGGGCCCGGACGGCTACCTCTACAAGAACGGGCACCGCTTCGAGTTCACGCTCCAGTACAACACCGGCAACCTGCGTCGCCAGCAGGTGTCCGCGATCATCCAGCAGGAGCTGAAGGACGTCGGGATCAAGGTCAACATCCAGGCGTTGGACTTCTCCACCTGGATCGACCAGTGGATCAACCCGGGCAAGGGCCAGGCGATCCTGCTCGGCTGGTACGGCGGGCTCGACCCGGACAACGAGCAGATCTTCAGCTCCAAGTACTTCCCGCCCAACGGGCAGAACTGGGGCTGGTACACGGACAAGGAGATCGACGCGCTCTGGGAGCAGGGCAACTCCACCACGGACATCACGCAGCGCAAGGAGATCTACGCCCAGATCGCCCAGAAGATCTCGACGGATCTGCCGTACATCTTCCTGTGGCAGTTGAACATCATCGGCGGATACAACAAGCGCGTGCACTGGCAGCCGGAGGATGCGCCGTTCCAGGCTCTGCCGTACGCCTACTTCTGGCACATCCAGAACTGGTGGGTGTCGCCGCAGTCGTGAGCGGGCCGGCAGACCGAGGGTCGACGCGGTGACGGGAAGGGGCCCGGCCGGGCCCCTTCCCTGGTGTTTCCAATCTTGGAGCCGGGGCAGGAGCGAGTAAACTCGGCTTAACCGGTTCCAGAGGCGTCCACTCGTGCGGAAAGGAGGGGATGGGTGTGGGAGAGTACCTGGTTCGCCGCATCTTACAGAGCCTCTTGGTCCTCTTCCTGGTGTCGGTGGTCAGCTTCGCTCTCATCCACGCCGCACCCGGCGGGCCGACGGCCATCTTCCTGCGGCCGGGCGTCTCGCCGGAGGTGCAGCGGATCCAGGCGCACAACCTCGGCCTGGATCGGCCCGTACCCATCCAGTACCTGAACTGGCTCGGTCTGATGCTGCGGGGCAACTTCGGCTACACGTTCAAGAACCACCTGCCGGTGGCCCAGATCGTCTGGCCGACCCTCGGCAACACCCTGATCCTGATGACCACGTCCTGGGTGCTGGCGCTCCTCATCGCCATCCCCTGGGGGATCTACAGCAGCACGCGGCAGTACGGCCTGGCCGACAACGCCGGCTCGGTGGTGGGATACATCGGCTTCTCCATGCCCGCCTTCTGGTTCGGCATCCTGCTCCAGATGTTCTTCGCCCTCAAGCTGGGCTGGTTTCCGCTTTCGGACATGCACAGCATGGGCCGGAGCGACCTGGGCGATCTCGTCTGGCACATGGTGCTGCCGGTGACGGTGCTGGTCCTGATCAACCTGGCGGGTTACCTCAAGTACTCGCGGGCCAGCATGCTGGAGGTGCTCAACCAGGACTACGTCCGCACGGCGCGGGCCAAGGGTGTCCCCGAGCGGCGGGTGGTCTTCCGGCACGCGCTGCGCAACGCGCTCATCCCCGTGGTCACCGTCCTGGGCCTCGACCTGCCCATCGTGGTGGCCGGCGCGGCCCTGACCGAGGCGGTCTTCAACTGGCCGGGCATGGGCCAGCTCTTCGTCCAGATGGCCTTCGCCCGCGAATACTCGGTGCTCATGGCCATCACCATGATCATCGCGGCCATGGTGGTGCTGGGGAACCTGCTGGCGGACATCCTCTACGCCATCATCGACCCGCGGGTGCAGCTGGGCGCCGGGGGGGCTGAGGCGCGATGAGCCAGGTGCTGCCCACGCCGCCCCAGGAGCTGCCTCCCGTCGCCGAGCCGGGCTTCGAGACCATCCAGCTCTCGGAGAAGCCGGAGTCTCCCTGGCGTTCGGCTGTCCGGCGCTTCCGGCAGAACCCCCTGGCGATGGCGGCGCTCGCCTTCGTCCTGCTGGAAGTGGTCGTGGCCATCCTGGCGCCCTGGATCAGCCCGTACGATCCGGCGAAGCCGGACTTGACCGCCATCATGCAGCCGCCGAGCCTCCAGCACTGGTTCGGCACCGACGACCTGGGACGGGACATCTTCTCCCGGGTGCTCAACGCCGGCCGGGTCTCGCTCCTGATCGGCTTCACCGTGGCGGCCGGCTCGGTCTTCATCGGCTCGCTGCTCGGGGGGATCGCGGGGTACTTCGGCGGCTGGATCGACACGGTGCTGATGCGCTTCGTCGACGTGATGCTCTCCTTCCCCGCGCTCTTCCTGAACATCCTGGTGCTGGCGATCTTCGGGACCAAGTTCCAGTACCTGATCCTGGTCCTGGTCTTCACCAGCTGGATGGGCGTCGCGCGGCTGGTGCGCGGCGAGTTCCTCCAGTTGCGGGAGATGCAGTACGTCGAGGCCGCGCGGGCCATCGGGGTCTCCAGCTGGAAGATCATGTTCAGCCACCTGATCCGGAACGCCGTGGCGCCCATCATCGTCAACGCGACGCTGATGGTGGGCGGCGCCATCCTGTCGGAGTCGGGCCTCTCCTTCCTCGGGCTGGGCGTGCAGCCGCCGCAGACCAGCTGGGGCCAGATGCTGAACGACGCGCAGAACTTCATGCTGACCGAGCCGTGGATGGCGGTCTTCCCCGGTCTCGCCATCTTTCTGACGGTGCTGGCGGTCAACTTCGTGGGCGACGGGATCCGGGACGCCATGGACCCCCGCCAGAAGGCTCGCGTGCCGAAAGGGAGGATCGAAGCATGGCGCGCCCGCTACTCCAAATCGAAGGCCTGACGGTCGGCTTCTTCACCGACCGCGGCTACCTGAAAGTGCTCGACGGCATCTCGCTGGAGGTGAACGAGGGCGAGACGCTCTGCGTGGTGGGCGAGTCCGGCAGCGGCAAGAGCGTCACCGCCCTGAGCGTGATGCGGCTGATCGAGCACGACAACGGAGCCATCCTGGGCGGGCGGATCCTCTTCGGCGGCGAGGACCTGGCGACCAAGAGCCAGGACCAGATGCGCCGCATCCGCGGCAGTGAGATCGCGATGATCTTCCAGGAGCCGATGACCGCCCTCAACCCCGTCTTCACCGTCGGCGACCAGATCGCCGAGGCGGTCATGCTCCACCAGGGGAAGTCGAAGGAGCAGGCGTGGGCGCGGGCGGTGGAGATGCTCCGCCTGGTGGGCATCCCCGAGCCCGAGGTCCGGGTCCAGCAGTACCCGCACGAGTTCTCCGGCGGCATGCGGCAGCGGGCCATGATCGCCATGGCGCTGGCCTGCAACCCGCGGCTCCTGATCGCCGACGAGCCGACCACGGCGCTGGACGTCACCATCCAGGCGCAGATCCTCGACCTGCTCCGCCAGCTGAAGTCCGAGTTCGGGATGTCGATCCTCCTCATCACCCACGACATGGGCATCGCGGCGGAGATGGCCGACCGGGTGGCGGTCATGTACGCCGGCCGGGTGATGGAGACGGGGACGGTCTTCGAGCTCTTCGACGCGCCGAGCCACCCGTACACCCAGGGGCTGCTGGCCTCCATCCCGGGGATGGAGGGGGAGCGGGGCGGCCGGCTCCACACCATCAAAGGAAGCATTCCCAACCTGGCCAACCTGCCGTCGGGCTGCAGGTTCAACCCCCGCTGCCCGTGGGCGGAGGAGCGCTGCCGGCGGGAGGAGCCGCCCCTCCGCCGCATCAACGGACACCAGGTGGCCTGCTGGCGCGCCGAAGAGGTGGCCGCCGCCGGCCAGGGCGCCGGCGCGACCGCCGTCGCTCCCGCGGCCGGCGAGGCCGGGTCGCCGGACGGCGGCGTGACGGCGGGCGGCGCCGGGCTGGGCAGCTCGACGCGGGAAGGGGTGAGCCGGGCATGAGCGCGGGGACCGCCAAGGCGCTCGAAGGCTCGCTGCAGGCGGAGGCCGCCGAGCCGCTCGTTCGCGTCGTCCACCTGAAGAAGTACTTCCCCATCCGCCGCGGCCTCCTGGGCCACGTGGTGGGCCAGGTGCGCGCGGTCGACGACGTGAGCCTGGAGATCCAGGCGGGGGAGACCTTCGGCCTGGTGGGCGAGTCCGGCTGCGGCAAGACCACGCTGGGCCGCGTCATCCTCCGGCTCCAGCCGGCCACGTCCGGCTCCGTCTTCTTCGAGGGCCAGGAGATCCTCCATCTCCCCGCCTCGCGGCTCCGGCCGATGCGCAAGGAGATGCAGGTCATCTTCCAGGACCCCTACGGCTCGCTCAACCCGCGCTTCACCGTCGGCGACATCATCGCCGAGCCCCTGCGCGTCCACCGTTACGGCTCGCCCCAGCAGATCGACGAGCGCGTACGCGAGCTGATGCGCATGGTCGGCCTCGACCCGGCCTGGCGGAACCGCTTCCCGCACGAGTTCTCGGGCGGCCAGCGGCAGCGGGTGGGCATCGCCCGGGCGATCGCGCTCAACCCCAAGTTCATCGTCGCCGACGAGGCCGTCTCGGCGCTGGACGTCTCCGTCCAGTCGCAGATCCTCAACCTGCTCAGCGACCTGCAGGACCAGCTGGGCCTCACCTATCTCTTCATCGCCCACGGCCTCAACGTGGTCCGGCACATCTCCGACCATGTGGGCGTCATGTACCTGGGCCAGCTGGTGGAGGTGGCGGAGACCGGGGAACTCTTCGATCACCCGGCCCACCCGTACACCGCCGCGCTCCTGTCGGCCGTACCCCTGCCCAATCCCCACCGCAGGCGGCAGCGGATGATCCTGCAGGGCGAGGTGCCGTCGCCGGCCCATCCACCCTCGGGTTGCCGGTTCCATCCGCGTTGTCCTTTCGCACAGCCCGTCTGCGCCGAGCAGGCGCCGCAGCTGCGCGAGGTGGCGGCCGGCCATCAGGTGGCCTGCCACTTTCCGCTGAGCTAGACATCCCGGCCGGGTCGGCCGGAGAACCGGGGAGGGCTCTCCGGGAAGGGAGGGAGACCGTTGACGGAGCGACTCCTGCAAGTGGACGACCTGAAGACCATCTTCCGCACCGAGGACGGGGTGGCGCGCGCCGTCGACGGCGTCAGCTTCGACCTGGGGCGGGGCGAGACGCTGGGCATCGTCGGCGAGTCGGGCAGCGGCAAGAGCGTCACGTCGCTCTCCATCATGCGGCTGATCTCCGACCCGCCAGGCCGGATCGCGGGCGGTCGGATCCTCTTCGAGGGCCGCGACCTGCTGCGGCTGAGCGAGCGGGAGATGCGGAAGATCCGGGGCAACGAGATCTCGATGATCTTCCAGGAACCCATGACCTCGCTCAACCCGGTCTTCACCGTCGGCTACCAGATCGAGGAGAGCATCCGGCTCCACCAGAAGGTGGACGCCCGCGAGAGCCGGGCACGGGCGATCGAGATGCTCCGCCGGGTGGGCATCCCCTCCCCGGAGGTGCGCGTGGACCAGTACCCGCACCAGATGTCGGGCGGCATGCGCCAGCGGGTCATGATCGCCATGGCGCTGGCCTGCAACCCCAAGCTCCTCATCGCCGACGAGCCGACCACGGCGCTGGACGTCACCATCCAGGCGCAGATCCTGGAGCTGATCAAGGAGCTGAAGAAAGAGTTCGGGACGGCGGTCCTCCTGATCACCCACGACATGGGCGTGGTCGCCGACATGTGCGACCGGGTGATCGTCATGTACGCCGGCAAGGTGGTGGAGGAGGCGCCGGTGGACGACCTCTTCGAGCGGCCGCTCCACCCCTACACCGAGGGGCTGCTCCACTCCATTCCCAGCATGGAGCGGCGCCGCGAGAAGCTCCACGTGATCGAGGGGAACGTGCCCAACCCGCTGGCGCTCCCCAAGGGGTGCGCCTTCGCCCCGCGCTGCCCGTACGCCGTCGACCGCTGCCGGCAGGAAGAGCCGCCCCTGGAGACGGCGGCGGCGGGCCGCCGGGTCGCCTGCTGGCGGCACGGCGAGATCGAGACCCGGGGGGTGGCCTGAGTGGCGCTGGCTCAGCCGAGGAGCGAGCGGGCGGCCGGCGGGGCGCCGGCCGCCCGCCCCGAGGAGGTCCTCCTGGACGTCCGCGACCTGAAGAAGCACTTCCCCATCACCGGCGGGCTCCTGGGCCGGGTGACCGGCTGGGTGCGGGCGGTGGACGGCGTCAGCTTCCACATCCGCCGCGGCGAGACCATGGGGCTGGTGGGCGAGTCGGGCTGCGGCAAGTCGACCACCGGCCGCCTGGTCCTGCGCCTGATCGAGCCCACCTCCGGCCAGGTCCTCTTCGAGGGGCGCGACATCTACAGGCTCGGCCGGGAGGAGATGCGGAAGCTCCGGCGCGAGATGCAGATCGTCTTCCAGGATCCCTACGGCTCGCTCAACCCGCGCATGACGGTGGGCGACATCGTGGGGGAGCCGCTGGAGATCCACGGCCTCGCCAGGGGTCGCGCCAAGGAGGAGCGGGTGCGGGAGCTGCTGGAGGTGGTGGGCCTCAGCGCCGCCCACGTCCGGCGCTACCCGCACGAGTTCTCCGGCGGTCAGCGGCAGCGGATCGGCGTCGCGCGAGCGCTGGCGCTCAACCCGAAGCTGCTGGTGCTCGACGAGCCGGTCTCGGCGCTGGACGTCTCCGTCCAGTCGCAGGTGATCAACCTGCTGGAGCGGCTCCAGGAAGAGTTCCACCTCACCTACCTGTTCATCGCCCATGACCTGGCCGTGGTCCGGCACATCTCCGAACGGGTGACGGTGATGTACCTGGGCCAGGTGGTGGAGTCGGCGGAGACGGACGAGCTCTACGCCAACCCGCTCCACCCGTACACCCAGGCGCTCCTCTCGGCGGTCCCGCTGCCCAACCCCAAGGTGCAGAAGTACCGGCAGCGGATCGTCCTCCAGGGCGACGTCCCCTCGCCCGCCCACCCGCCCTCGGGCTGCCGCTTCCACACGCGCTGCCCCTTCGCCATGGACGTCTGCCGCGAGGTGGAGCCGCCCATGGTCGAGGTGGCCGCCGGCCACCGCGTGGCCTGCCACCTTCACCCCGGCAGGGCCGCGGGCCAGCCGGAGACGGCGGTGCCGTCGCCGGCGCCGGGGCAGGGCGGGCCGGCCGCCTGACGGGATCGCCGGCGACCGGTCTCCGGCTTCTCCGGCCGGGGAGGGGGCGACTCGCCTCCGCCCCGGCCGTCGTGGTAGAACGAGCTTTGACGGGCGGAAGAGGGCTTCCCGGCACCCTTCCGCCGGAGGGGAGGTTTCCGGCGAGATGGCCATCACCCCCGAGGAGGTGCGCCACGTGGCGCGCCTGGCGCGGATGGCCCTGGACGAGGAGGAGGTCCGGGCGCTGGCGGGGGAGCTGGGCGCGATCCTCTCCTACGTCGCCCAGCTTCAGGAAGTGGACACCTCCGACCTGGCGCCCACCGCCCACGTGCTCGACCAGGTCAACGCGCTGCGGGAGGACGAGCCGCGCCCGGGCCTCGGGCGCGAGCAGCTGCTGGAGCAGGCACCGGACCGGGAGGGCCCCTTCTGGCGGGTGCCCCGGGTGATCGGCGAGGAAGGCGAGAACTCCGGCGGGGAGGCGGAACCGTGATCCCGGCGCTGCGGCCGGTCCACCAGTGGCTCGCCTCGGGCGCGAGCCGCCGGGAGATCGCGGAGTTCTACGTGGAGCGGATGGCGAGGCTGGACGGGCGGGTCCACGCCTTCCTGGCGCAGACGCCGGAGCGGGCGCTGGAGGCGGCGATCCGGGCCGACCGGGAGGGGGGGCGCGGGCCCGGCCCCTGGGCCGGCCTGCCCATCGCGCTGAAGGACAACCTGGTCACCGCCGGGCTCCGCACCACCTGCGCCTCGCGCATGCTGGCGGACTGGGTGCCGCCCTACACGGCGACCGCGGTGGAGCGGCTGGAGGCGGCGGGACTCGGCTGGCTGGGCAAGACCAACATGGACGAGTTCGCCATGGGCTCCTCCACCGAACACTCGGCCTTCGAGCCGACGCGCAACCCGCTGGACCTGGAGCGGGTCCCCGGCGGCTCCAGCGGAGGCTCGGCGGCGGCGGTGGCGGCGGGCATGGCACCCTGGGCGCTGGGCTCGGACACCGGCGGGTCGATCCGCCAACCGGCCGCCTACTGCGGCCTGGTCGGCCTGAAGCCCAGCTACGGGCGGGTCTCGCGCTACGGGCTGGTCGCCTTTGCCAGCTCGCTGGACCAGATCGGGCCGATCACGCGCGACGTCCGCGACGCCGCCGTGCTGCTCGGGCTGATCGCCGGTCACGACCCGCGCGACGCCACCTCGGCCGACCGGCCGGTGCCCGACTACCTGGAGGGGCTGGAGGAGGGCGCCCGGGGGCTCCGCGTCGGCCTGCCGCGGGAGTACTTCGGCGAGGGGATCGCGCCCGCGGTGCGCGAGGCGGTGCTGGGAGCGGCGAGGAAGCTGGAGCGGGAGGGGGCGCGGGTGGAGGAGATGGAGCTTCCTTCCACCCGGTACGCGCTGGCCACCTACTACGTGATCGCGCCGGCGGAGGCCTCGGCCAACCTGGCGCGCTACGACGGCGTCCGCTACGGCTACCGCGCGGCGGGGGCCAAGAGCTACGGCGAGCTGTACGACCGGACGCGGCAGAAGGGTTTCGGGGCGGAGGTGCGGCGGCGGATCATGCTGGGCACCTACGCGCTCAGCGCCGGCTACTACGACCAGTACTACCTGAAGGCGCAGAAGGTGCGGACGCGGATCCGGCAGGAGTTCCGGGAGGCCTTCCAGCGCTACGACCTGCTCCTGACGCCGACGGCGCCCACCGTCGCCTTCCGGCTGGGGGAGGTCTCCGACCCGCTCACGATGTACATGAACGACATCTGCACCATCCCGGCCAACCTGGCGGGGCTGCCGGCGATCTCGCTCCCCTGCGGGAGCGCGGAGGGGCTGCCCGTGGGCGTCCAGCTGATGGCGGCTCCCTTCGAGGAGGCGCTCCTGCTCCGCGCGGCCCGGGCGCTGGAGGCGGCGCTGGGGCTGGAGCCCTGGCCGCCGGCGGCCGAGCTGGAGGAGGTGGCGCCGTGAGCCGCCTGCTGGAGCGGCCCGAGGCCGGGCGGGGAGCGCCCGGGGCGACGGACGCCTACGAGATGGTGATCGGGCTGGAGGTCCACGTCGAGCTCTCCACGCGGACCAAGATGTTCTGCTCCTGCCCCGCCGACTTCGGCGACGAGCCCAACACCCACGTCTGCCCGGTCTGCATGGCGCTGCCGGGCGCGCTCCCGGTCCCCAACCGGCGCGCCGTCGAGTTCGCCATCCGGGCGGCGCGGGCGCTCCACTGCGAGATCGCCCGCGAGACCAAGTTCGACCGGAAGAACTACCACTACCCGGACCTCCCCAAGGGCTACCAGATCTCCCAGTACGACCAGCCGCTGGCGCGGAACGGCTGGCTGACCGTCGACGTGGGCGAGGGTCCGCGGCGGATCCGCATCCGCCGCCTGCACATGGAGGAAGACGCGGGCAAGTCGCTCCACGGCGGCGAGAACGGCGCCGGGGGCGCGGGGGAGACGAAGGGGGAGACGACGCTCCTCGACTTCAACCGCGCCGGCGTGCCGCTGGTGGAGATCGTCTCCGAGCCCGACATCCGCTCGCCCGAGGAGGCCCGCGCCTATCTCGAGATGCTGCGGGCGACCGTCCTCTACACCGGCGTCTCCGACGTCAAGATGGAGGAAGGCTCGCTCCGCTGCGACGCCAACATCTCCATCCGCCCCCGCGGTTCGAAGGAGCTGGGGGTGCTGGTGGAGGTCAAGAACATGAACTCCTTCCGCGCCGTCCAGCGCGCCCTGGCCTACGAGGCCGAGCGGCAGGCGGAGGCGCTGGCGCGGGGCGAGCGGATCGAGCGCGAGACGCGCCACTGGGACGAGAACCGCGGCGTCACCCTGCCCGGCCGCTCCAAGGAGGAAGTGAACGACTACCGCTACTTCCCCGAACCCGACCTGGTGCCGCTGATGATCGACCCCGCCTGGGTGGCGGAGATCGAACGCTCGCTGCCGGAGCTGCCCGAGCAGCGCCTCGCCCGCTACCAGGAGGCCGGCCTGGCCTACAAGGAAGCCTGGACCCTGGTCACCCAGCGGGAGCTGGGCGACTTCCTGGACGCGGCGGTGGCGGCCGGGGCGCCGTTCCGCCAAGCGGCCAACTGGCTCCTGGGCGAGGTGAGCGCCCGCCTGAACGAGACGGGCGAGCCGCTCGCCTCGCTGCGCCTGACGCCCCAGGGGCTGGCCGAGCTGATCGGCCTGGTGGAGGAGGGGACGGTCACCGCCACGCTGGCCAAGCAGGTCTTCGCGCGGATGCTGGAGACCGGCGACGACCCGCGCCAGATCGTGGAGCGCGAGGGTCTGGTCCAGATCCGCGACGAGTCGGCGCTGGAGGCGGTGGCCGACAAGGTGATCGAGGCCAACCCCAAGGTGGTGGCCGACATCCTGGGCGGCAAGGAGAAGGCCGTGGCCGTGCTGGTCGGCCAGGTGATGCGCGAGACGCGGGGCAAGGCCAACGCGGCCAAGGTGAACGAGGTGCTCCGCCGCCGTCTGGAGCGCCTGCGCGAGCGGGAGGAGTAGCTGCCGGAGACGGGAGGGCGGCAGCGGGAGAGGCGGGGCCGCCGCGGTACCCTGCCCGCGGGCGGTCCCGGGCTCAGAAGCGGATGGCGAAACCGGCCTCGCCTCCGACGGGCGGCCGTGAGGAAGTGTCCACCGCGTCCACCCGGGCGCCGGCGGGGCCGCGCTGGCACCAGCGCAGGAACCGCTCCAGGGTCTCGGGATCGGCCTGCGCCTCCAGCTCGACGCTGCCGTCCTCCACGTTCCGGACCCAACCCGTGACCCCCAGCCGCTCCGCCTCGGCCTGGGCGCCGGCACGGAAGCCGACGCCCTGGACGCGGCCGCGGATGTGCAGGTGGACGCGCAGCTGCCGGCTGCCGTCTCGCGCGGTCTCCATGCGGTTCCCCCTCCTTCGCCCTGCGCAGTCTACACTAGGAACGCCATGACCAGGACCATCATGGAGGAGCGGACCGTCGAGGTCGAGTCGCTGGCCGCCGAGGGCGACGCGGTCGCCCACGACGCCGGCGGCCTCACCCTCTTCATCCCCTACGGCGCGCCGGGCGACCGGCTGCGCGTGGGCATCGAGGAGCGCCACGCCCGCTGGGCGAGGGCGCGGATTCTGGAGATGGCCGACCCCTCGCCGCAGCGGGTGGCGCCGCCCTGCCCGGTCTTCGGCCGCTGCGGAGGCTGCACCTGGCAGCACGTCGCCTACGAGGCGCAGCTGGCGGCCAAGCGGCGCCTGGTCCGGGACGCGCTGGAGCGGATCGGACACCTGGGCGGGGTGGAGGTGGAGGCGACGCTTCCTTCGCCGTCTCCCTGGCGCTACCGGAACAAGGCGGCGGTGCCGCTGGGCAGGGGGCCGGAGGGGGAGCTCCAGGCCGGCTTCTACCAGAGGGAGACGCATCGCATCGTTCCCTTCGTCGACTGCGTCGCCGAGCACCCGCTCATCGACCGGGTGGTGGCAAGCTTCCTGGAGGTCGCGCGCGAGCGCGGGCTCGAGGGGTACGACGAGCGCAGCGGGCGCGGGCTCCTCCGCCACCTGGTGGTCCGGGTGGCGCCGCGGGCGGGCCGTGCGCTGGCGGCGGTGGTGGTGGCGGCGGCCGCGTGGCCGGAGGGGGCGGCGGTGGCGGGGGAGCTGATGCGGCGGGTGCCGGAGCTGGAGGGCGTGGTGGCCTCCGCCCACCCGCGCCCGGGGAACGCCGTCTGGGGCGAGCGGGAGTGGACGCTGGCCGGCCGGCCCGAGCTGGAGGAGCCGATGGAGGTCCCCGGCTGGGGCCGGCTCCGCTTCCGCGTCGCCGCCCGCTCGTTCTTCCAGGTGAACGAGGCGCAGGCCGAGCGGCTCTACGCGCTGGCGCTGGACGGGGCCGGCCTCGGGCCCGGCGACCGCGTGGTCGACCTGTACACGGGCGTCGGCACGCTGGCGCTCTTCGCGGCGCTCCGGGCGCGCCGGGTGACGGGGATCGAGGAAGTGGCGGCGGCGGTGGAGGACGCCCGCCAGAACGCGGAGCGGAACGGGCTCGGCCACGTCCGCTTCCTGCGGGGGAAGGCGGAGCGGCTCCTGCCCCGCCTGGTGGCGGGCGGAGAGCCGGTCGACGTCCTCCTTCTCGACCCGCCCAGGAAGGGCGCGGCGCCCGAGGTGCTGGCGGCGATCCGGCGCGCCGCCCCCCGCCGGGTCGTCTACGTCTCCTGCAACCCGGCCACGCTGGCCCGGGACCTGGCGCTGCTCGCCGGGGCGGGGGAGGGCGCCTCCTACCGGGTGGAGCGGGTGGCCCCGGTCGATCTCTTCCCGCAGACCGCCCACGTCGAGGCGGTCGCCTGGCTGGCGCGGAACGCCTAGGACCTAGCGCGAGAGCCGGACCCGGCCCGCCGGGTCCCAGCTCACCCGGAGGCCGGCGGCCTCGGCCGCCTCGCGCAGCGGGACGTAGAGGACGTCCCCCAGCCTCCGCGCGGGCACCGCCATCCAGCGCGAGCCCCCGGAGGAGGCCAACCGGAGGCTCTCCCCGCGCACCTCGATCCAGCGGCCGTCCTGCTCGGCGCGCGCCACCGCGGGCCGGGCGGGGTTCCAGACCACCTTCCATCCCAGGGCCTGGAAGAAATCCCGGAAGGGGACCATCAGGCGCCCGCCCGCCGACCAGCGCGGGATGGGGAGGGGCCGGCCCTGGAGGCTGACCGGCGGACCGCCCGGCTCGGGGGCCGGCGCGCCTGCCGTGGAGAAGCGGGCGCGGACGGCGAAGGGCCGGGCGCCCGTACCGGTGAGGGCGACCCCGTCCACCTGGTAGACGTAACTCCGGTCCGCCTCCAGCGGCTTCCTGGGCAGCAGGACCAGCGTCTGCTCCAGCTCCGTCCGCGCCTCGGAGGTGTCGCCCGGCGTGATCAGCCAGAAGGGGACGGGCCTGCCGTCCTCGTCGGCCAGGCTGGCCGCCCGGACGACGACAGACTCGACGGTGCTGCCGTAGAAGCCGACGGTGATCGGGTAGCCGGTCGGGTAGCGGGCCCCGGGGACCAGGCGGAGCGGGTCCGGCACCTCGCCCGGGTAGAAGGCGGTGGGGACGCCGAACTGGCCGTCGGCGGGGTAGACCACCGGCCCGCCCAGGCCGGCTTCGGGAACCGCCCCCAGCACCATCACCGAGGCGCGCCGGTCCGAGTCGGCCGGGAGCGGCCCGCGGTCGTAGCCGGCCGCCCGCGCGCCGGGGTCGAGCAGCGCGATCCGGTGGTAGATGGAATCCATCCAGGCTGCCAGGGAGCCGGCCGGCGAGCTGGCGCCCGCCTCGATCACCTCCCGGGCGGCGGGCCAGACGGCACCGTAGGTGCGGGCGCGGTCGAGCGGCCCCGCCCCGGTGAAGCCGGGGGCCTCCGGCTCCTCTTCGTGGGCGGTCGCGTCCAGCTGGCCGTCGGGCCGGTTCAGCTCGAGGTAGAGGAGATGGGAACGGGCGGCGGCGGTCAGGGCGGCGTCGGGCGCCACGGGCGGCAGGTCCAGGGCGGCGCGGATCCGGTTGAGCCGCGCCACCTGCTCCAGCGCCGCACCCTCCGGGGCGGGCGGTTCCGGCGGTGCGCCGGTCAGGACCCGGAAGGTCCAGGACTCCTCGGCGTAGTAACCCCGGTAGGCCACGTAGATGGAGGCGTGATGCAACCCCGGCGGCAGCGGCGCCGGTGGCCGGTGGCCCACCCACCCGTCCGGCTGGACCGCCGCGGGCAGGGGCCGGCCGTCCAGCTCCAGCGCGGCCAGCACCTGGTCGGGGCGGAAGCCGGGCTGCGGCACCAGCCGGAGGCCGATCTCCGGGCGGGAGACGGCGATGGTCCCGCTGGGAAGGGGAAGGTAATAGCGGAAGCCGCCCTCGGCCGGCCCGGCGGGCGGCTGCGGGCTCTCCCGCTGGTGGGGCGGCGGGCCCGGCTCGACCGGTCCCGTGCCGGAGACGGGCGACGGTCCCGCCCTGCCCGAGGCCGGCGCGTCCCCGCCCGGCAGGCGGTGGAGCGGCGAGGCGGCGGGGAGGGCGAGCAGGACGACCACCGCGAGGGCGGTGGGCAGGAGCCACCAAAGCCGGCGACGATGGGGGGAGGTGCGGCGCGAGGCGCCTGGAAGCTGCAAGGTGGAACGGTGCGCCTCCTGTCCGCAGGAGATGAGGGCCTTGATCCGTCCAGTCCCCGGTGACATTATCCCGCCCGGCTCGCCGCGGCTCAACGCGGGCGAGCTGCGGAAGAGGCGCCTCCGCCGCGAGGCGCGCCGCCTCGGCCTGCCCCGCCTGGGCGTGGCGGAGGCGGCCGCCTGGCCCGAGGCGCAGCGCCGTCTCCGGCTGCTCCGCCGGCGCGGCATCGACGTCCCCTTCACCCGCGGCGAGCCGGAGGAGCGGAGCGACCCCGCCGCGCTCCTGCCCGGTGCCCGCTCGCTCCTGGTGGCGGCGCTGCCGTACGGGCCCGCCGCCGGCCCTTCCCCGGCCGGGCCTGCGGCCGGAGAGCCCGCCACCCCCTCGGCGCAGTGCGCCACCGGCCGGATCGCCCGCTACGCCGCCGCCGAGGATTACCACCCGCTCCTCCGCCGGCGCCTGGAGGCGCTGGGCCGGTGGCTGGAGGCGGAGGTGCCCGGCGCCCGCTGGCGGGCGAGCGTCGACGGCGGCCTGCTCAGCGAGCGGGCGGCGGCGGTGGCGGCGGGGCTCGGCTGGGTCGGGCGGAACGGCTGCCTGATCACGCCCGAGTTCGGTTCCTGGCTCGTCCTGGGCGTCCTGGTGACGGACGTGGAGCTGCCGCCCGACCCGCCCGCGACCGGCGGTTGCGGGCGCTGCCGGCGCTGCCTGGAAGCCTGCCCCACGCGCGCCCTCCTCGGCGACGGCCTCCTCCGGCCCGACCGCTGTCTCTCCACCTGGACCCAGCGGGCGGCGCCCCTGCCGCCGGAGCTCCGTGCCCCCCTGGGCGACCGGCTCTGGGGCTGCGACACCTGCCAGGAAGTCTGCCCCTACAACCTCCGCCTGCGGAAGGCCGGCCATCCGCGAGGCGAGCCCTGGCCGGCGCGGCCCGAGCGGCTCCCGCTGGCCGAGGTGGCCGCCATGGGCCACGGAGCCTTCCGGCGCCTCTTCGGACGGACGCCCGCCGCCTGGCGCGGGCCGCGCCCGCTGCGGCGGAACGCGCTCCTGGCGCTGGGCAACCTGCCCCGCTCCGCCTGGGGCGCGCGGGAGGAAGCGGCCCTCCGCCGGGGCCTCGCCTCCCCCGACCCCCTGCTGCGCGAGGCGGCCGCCTGGGCGCAGGAGCGGCGCTCCTCCCCGCTGGGGGTGGTCGTCGGCTCGCTCAACCCGAGCAAGGTGGAGGCGGCCCGGGAGGTCTTCGAGCGGCTCTGCCCGGGCGCGCGGGTGGAGGGGATCGCGGTCCCCAGCGGCGTCCGCCCGCAGCCCCTCGGGGAGGAGGAGACGCTCCGCGGTGCCATGGGCCGGGCGCGGGCGGCGCTGGAGGCGGCGCCCTGGGCCGACCTGGGCGTGGGCATGGAGGGGGGCGTCGACCTCGCCGGCGACGGCGCCTGGCTGATCAACTGGTGCGTGGTGGCGGGGCGGGACGGCTCCGTCTCCCGCGCCCGGGGACTGACCATGCCGCTGCCCGAGCGCTTCCTGGAGCCGCTGCGCGCCGGGCGGACCCTGGGCGAACTGATGGCGCGGGAGAGCGGGGACGCGGAGATCAACAGCCACGAGGGCGCCGTCGGCTGGTTCACCCGCGGCCTGGTCGACCGGCGCCACCTCTGGCGGGACACCCTGGCGGCCGCCCTCGCCCGCCGGGTGGACCGGGCGGCCGGAGGCGGCGATGGTGGACACCCCGGGTCGGCTTTATAATAGTGATCGTGTGAACAAAGGGTGGCGGCGTAGAGAGGGGCGACCTTCATGCCGGAACCTGCAAACGTGGACATCTTGTTCTTCTTCCTCGGCGGCATCGCCTTTGCGCTGCTGATGATCTACGCCTCGGTCCTGCTGCGGCGGGATCACCCCGAGACCCGCAAGCGGATGCCCTACGAATCGGGGATCATACCGCGGGGAGACGCCCGGGTTCAATTCAACGTCGCCTATTACGTGATCGCGCTCATGTTCGTCGTCTTCGACGTGGAGACCGTCTTCCTCTACCCCTGGGGCGTCGCCTTCCATCGCGTCGGCCCGGCCTTCGCTCTGGTCGAGGGCCTCGTCTTCATCGCCATGCTGGTGGTCGGCTTGATCTACGCCTGGCGAAAGAAGGTGTTGACATGGGAGTGAACGATCAGGAGCAACCGGGCAAGGCTCAGCCGGGGCAGGTACCGGAGCAGGGGCAGCCCCGGCAGGGGGCGGCTCCGGCGGACGGCTCCCAGCCTTCTCCGGCGACCCCCGCGGCCGAGCCTCCCCGGCCGGCGCCCCGCCAGCGGCCCAGCGGACCGCTCCGGCCGCGGAACGAGAGGCCGGTGGTCCCCACCGGCGAGAGGAAGCCGCCGGCCCGGGTGCAGCTGCTGGACGAGCTGGGCCGCTTCGGCCCCGAGCAGGTGGGCTTCCAGGACGCCGAGATCCTGCCCGGCGTCTGGCGGCACGCGCCCGGGATCCTGACCACCAACCTGCAGACGCTGGTCAACTGGGGACGCCAGAACTCCATGTGGTACATGCTCTTCGCCACCGCCTGCTGCGGCATCGAGCTGATGGCCTTCGGCGCCTCCCGCTTCGACGCCGACCGGCACGGCATGGTCCCCTGGGGCTCGCCGCGCCATGCGGATGTGATGATCATCGCGGGCACCATCACGGAGAAGATGGCCGAGCCCACCGTCCGCCTCTACGAGCAGATGGCCGAGCCCCGCTACGTCATCTCCATGGGCGTCTGCGCCACCAACGGAGGCCCCTTCTGGCAGGGCTACAACGTGGTCGACGGCGTCGACAAGCTGATCCCGGTGGACGTCTACGTCCCCGGCTGCCCGCCGCGGCCCGAGGCGCTCCTCCACGCCATCTACCGGCTCCGCCAGAAGATCGCGCGGGCGGGCCTGGACCGGGCGCGCATCCGGGAGGGCCGGGAGCCGGAGCCGGCGCGCATCCTCACCCCGAGCCGGGGCTAGGGAGGCGGCGAGATGACCCTGGAGGAAGCCAAGCAGGCGATCCTGGAGCGCTTTCCCGACCTGGAGGTGGACGAGGGCTTCCGCGGCGGGCTGGGCCTCCGGCTGTCCGCGGAGCGGCTGCTGGAGGTCGGGCGCTGGCTGCGCGACGAGCCGGCCATCCGCTGCGACCTTTTCCACGGCATGACCGCCGTGGACTGGGAGGACCACTTCGCGGTGGTCTACTGGCTGCAGAGCACCGCGCACCCGGAGATCCGCCTCCAGCTGAAGGTGGATCTGCCCCACGACCAGCCCGAGATCGAGAGCGTCACCGGTCTCTGGCCGGGTGCCAACTGGCATGAGCGGGAGGCATGGGACCTTCTGGGGGTTCGCTTCCGCAACCACCCGGACCTTCGTCGCATCCTGACCTGGGAGGGGTACGAGGGCCACCCGCTCCGCCGTGATTTCGTCGACCGCCGCCCGAAGCGGCCGCGCCGGGTGCGGATCCGCTGAGAACGGGCGACGGCGCCGGGGAAGGGGTGAAGGGATGGCCGAAGGGATGAGCCCCGAGGAGCTGGGAATGGTCGAGCCCATCGAGACCGGCGGCGAGCGCCGGACGATGCAGCTCAACTTCGGGCCGCAGCACCCCAGCACCCACGGGGTCTTCCGGGCGGTGCTCACCCTGGACGGGGAGACCGTGGTCGACGTGGACCCCGTGCTGGGCTACCTGCACCGCAACCACGACTACATCTACCAGCTGATGACCTACCCGCAGATCGTCCCCATGACCGACCGGACGGATTACCTCAGCCCGCTCAACAACGAGCTGGTCTACTCCATGGCGGTGGAGGAGCTGCTGGGGATCGAGGTGCCCGAGCGGGCGCAGTACCTGAGGGTGATCTTCGCCGAGCTGAACCGGATCCTCAGCCACTTCCTGTACATCGGAAGCATCGCGCTCGACCTGGCGGGCTACCAGCCCTTCCTGCTCTCCTGGCGCGAGCGCGAGCTGGGCTACGACCTGATCGAGAAGGCCACCGGCCAGCGCATGTTCCCCAACTACATCCGCATCGGCGGCGTCCACAACGACGTCCCCGAGGGCTGGACCGGCGAGCTCCTCGAGTTCCTGGACTTCATCGAGCGCGAGGCCTGGCCGGAGTACAAGACGCTCTGGATGGAGAACCCGATCTTCAAGGCGCGCTCGGAGGGCGTCGGCGTCCTCCCCGGGGAGGTGGCCATCGCCTACGGGGCCACGGGGCCGGTGGCCCGCGCCTCGGGCGTCCGCCGCGACCTGCGCAAGGACCGGCCCTATCTCGTCTACGACCGCTTCGACTTCGAGATGGTGACGGGCGAGAAGGGCGACACGTACGAGCGCAGCTGGATGCGCATGTACGAGATCCTGGAGAGCATCAAGATCATCCGCCAGGCCGTCCGCGATATGCCGGACGGCCCGATCCTCGGGCAGCTTCCGCGCGGGCCGATGAAGGCCGCCAAGGGGGCGGAGGTCTTCACGGTGGCCGAAGGCCCGCGGGGCGAGCACGGCGTCTACATCGCCAGCGACGGCGGCGTCCACCCGTACCGGATCCACTGGTTCTCGCCGACCTTCACGATGCTGCAGCTTCTGCCCTATTTGGCCAAGGGGCTGAAGGTGGCGGACCTGATCGCCATCCTGGCCAGCCTCGACCCGGTGATGGGGGAGGTGGACCGCTAGTGCCCGTCTGGCTGAGCGACGCGCTCTGGGCGCTGCTGAAGGTGGTGCTGACCCTGGCGTTCGTGGGCCTGAACGCCTACGTCGTGATCTGGGGCGAGCGGAAGGTGGCCGCCCGCTTCCAGCGCCGGGTGGGTCCCGAGGTGGTGGGCGGCCCGGCCGGCATCCTGCAGAGCCTGGCGGACGGCGTCAAGCTGCTGGCCAAGGAGGATATCCGCCCGGCCATGGCCGACGGGCCGGTCTGGTTCTGGGCGCCGGTCCTGGCCATGGTGCCGGGTGTCCTGGTCCTGCTGGTGATCCCGTACGACCCGCACCTCACCCTGGTCCGCATGGACTGGAGCCTGGTGCTGGCCATGGCTGCCAGCGCCTTCACCGCCATCTCCTACTTCATGGCCGGCTGGGGGTCGAACAACAAGTACTCCCTCCTGGGAGCGATGCGCGGGGTGGCGCAGCTGGTCAGCTACGAGATCCCGCTCATCCTCTCCTTCCTGGGCGTGGTGATGATCACCGGCACGCTGGACCTCAGCCGGATCGCCGAGCAGCAGGACCGGCTCTGGCTGGTGATCCCGCAGATCCTGGGTTTCATCGTCTTCTACATCGCCTCGCTGGCCGAGCTGAACCGGGTCCCCTTCGACCTGGTCTCCGGCGAGTCGGAGCTGGTCGCCGGCTACCTGACCGAGTACTCGGGCATCCGCTGGACCCTGTTCCTGTTCGGCGAGTACACCAACCTCTTCGCCAGCTCCGCCCTGGCGGTCACGCTCTTCTTCGGCGGCTGGCACGGGCCGCTTCTGCCCGGCTGGCTCTGGTTCCTGATCAAGACGTACACGCTGGTCTGGGTGGCGATGTGGATCCGTTGGACGCTGCCCAGGGTGCGCATCGACCAGCTGATGGACCTGGGGTGGAAGTTCCTGACGCCGCTGGCCCTGATCAACGTGGCGCTGACCGGGATCTGGCTGGCGGTGCTGTGAGCGGGACCGGTGCGGAAGGAGGGCGAAACGTGAACATCTTCGCGCGCGTCTGGGAGGCGTCCAAGGCGCTGGTGCTGGGCCACGCCACCACGTGGCACGAGTACTTCAAGCCCGAGATCACCGTCCGCTATCCGGAGGAGAAGCCGGAGTACGTCAGCGGGACGCGCGGCATCCCCGCGCTCAAGTGGAACTACGAGAAGGGCGACCTGAACTGCACGGGCTGCGGGCTCTGCGCCCGCGCCTGCCCGATCTCGGTGATCGAGGTGCGCCAGCCGGTGGGACCCGACGGGCGGCACCTGCAGAAGCCCGAGGTCTTCTTCCTCGACTTCTCGCGCTGCATGGTCTGCAACCTCTGCGTCGAGGCCTGTCCCTTCGACGCCCTGGAGATGGCGGACATGGTCGATCTCGCGCAGTACACCCAGGACGACCTGGTCTTCAACAAGGAGCAGCTGGCCAACATCTGGGTGGACTCCCATGCCAGGCGCGTGGCGCTGGGCGAGAAGCTATGAACGGGTCGCTGGTCGCTTTCGTCGTCCTGGCGGCGGTGACGCTCTTCGCAGCCTGGAAGGTGGCCACCACGCCCAACGTCACCCACGCGGCGCTCTTTCTCGCCCTGGCCTTCGTCGGCGTGAGCGGGATCTACCTGCTGCTGGAGGCCAACTTCCTGGCGGCGGTGCAGATCATCATCTACGCCGGGGCCATCCTGACGGTCACCATCTTCGCCATCATGCTCTCGGAGATGCCGGCCATCAGCGGCCGCGACCGGGCCAACCTCTTCGCGCGCCTCACCTCGCGGGCCTGGGGCGTCCTGCCTCTCCTGGTCGCCGGGCTCTTCGCGGCGGTCCTGGTCTGGGCCTATGGCCGCAGCTGGGCCGCCCTGGGCGTCGACCGGCCGGCGGGGGCCGCTCCGGGCGTGGCTGCGCTGGGCGACGGCCTCTTCTCGGTCTACGTCGTCCCGTTCGAGGTGGCCTCCGTCCTCCTCCTGGCCTCCATGATCGGCGCCATCGTCCTCACCGTCAGGAAGGAGGACCGCCCGTGATCCCGCTGGGCTACTACCTGGTCTTCGCCGCGCTCCTCTTCTCCATCGGGCTCTTCGGGGCGATGCGACGGGAGAACGCCATCACCATCCTGATGTCCATCGAGCTGATGCTCAACGCGGTCAACGTCAACCTGGTCGCCTTCTCCCGCTACCTGCCCGGGGTGGGCGTCAGCGGCCAGATCTTCGCGATCTTCGTCATCACCGTCGCCGCCGCGGAGGCGGCCGTGGGCCTGGCCATCATCCTGGTCATCGCCCGGCGGCGGCGCACCGTGGACGTCAACGAGGTGCGGACGCTGCACGACTGAGAGCGAGAGGTGAGGAGCGGGTGGTGCAACACGTCTGGATAATCCCCGCGGTGGTCCTGGTCGCCTTCGCGCTCACCCTCTTCCTGGGTCCGCGACTGAAGGAAGGCGCCTCGACCTTCGGCATCGCCGGCGTCGGGCTGGCCTTCGTCCTCAGCCTGGTCACGCTGGCCGAGGTGCTGGGGGGCGCCACGGCGCACGTCACCTTCCCCTGGCTGACCATCGGCCAGACCACGGTCCCGATGGGCTTCCGCGTCGGGCCGCTGGAAGCGGTCACGCTGGTCATGGTCAGCCTGGTCTCCTGGATGGTGGTCACCTACTCGCGGGGCTACATGCATGGCGACGACCGCTACAACCGGTTCTTCTCCAACATCACGCTCTTCGTCTTCGCCATGCTGGGGCTGGTCATCGCCGACAACTTCCTGGAGTTCGTCTTCTTCTGGGAGCTGATGGGCCTCGAGTCCTACCTGCTGATCGCGCACTGGTTCCGCGACCTGGACAACGCCCGCGCGGGCATGAAGGCCTTCCTGACCACCCGGCTGGGTGACGCGGCGATGTTCGTCGGGATCTGGCTCTACTTCCTGCACACGCACACCTTCCAGTTCGACGCCAGCCTGGCGGGCATCCCCACCGGCACGCTGACGCTGATCGGCCTCCTGCTCTTCGCCGGCGCGGTGGGCAAGTCGGCGCAGGTGCCGCTCCACATCTGGCTGCCCGACGCCATGGCCGGCCCGACGCCGGTCAGCGCCCTGATCCACGCGGCCACCATGGTGGCCGCGGGCGTCTTCCTGGTGGCCCGGGCCTACCCCATCTTCGTGGCCGCGCCCGCCGCCTGGGTGACCGCGGCCATCGTGGGCGGCGTCACCGCGCTGGTGGGCGCCCTCATCGCCACGGTCCAGGAGGACATCAAGAAGACGCTCGCCTACTCGACCATCAGCCAGCTCGGCTACATGATGCTGAGCCTGGGCGTCGGCGGCTACGCGGCGGCCCTCTTCCACCTGATCACGCACGGCTTCTTCAAGGCGCTGCTCTTCCTGGGGTCGGGCAGCGTCATCCACGCCACCGGGACGCAGAACATGCACGAGATGGGCGGCCTCTGGCGGAAGATGAAGGGCACCGCCATCACCTTCATGATCGGCGCGGCGGCGCTCTCCGGCATCCCGCCCTTCGCCGGCTTCTTCTCCAAGGACGAGATCCTGACGCAGGCCTTCGGCTCCGCCTACCCGGTGCTCTTCTGGCTGGCGCTCCTCGCCGCCTTCCTCACCGCCTACTACATGACGCGGGCCGTCGTCCTCACCTTCTTCGGCGCGCCGCGGGTGAAGGAGATCTGGGAGCACGCGCACGAGTCGCCCGCCGTCATGCTGGTGCCGCTCATCGTCCTCGCGGTGCCGGCGACGCTGGCCGGCTTCCTCGGCGCGCCGCAGCTGGGCTCCTGGTTCAGCCACTTCGTCCGGCCGCCGGTGGAGGCGGCGGAGGTGCCGCCGAACGGCCTGGTCAGCCTGATGGCGGTGACGGCGGCGCTCCTCGGCATCCTGGTCGGGCTGGGCGTATACGCCACCGGCGCCGTCGACCGGCGGCAGGCGATCCGCGACCTGAAGCCGCTCTATGTGGCGCTGAAGCAGAAGCTCTACTTCGACCACGTGGCCGCCGGCGTGGTGGGCCTGACCCTCGGCCTCAGCACGGCGGTGGGCGCCTTCGACCGCTGGGTGATCGACGGTCTGGTCAACGGGACCGGCTGGCTGGTCATGACCGTGGGCAACGGCGTCAGGAAGCTGGCCTCGGGCAGCGGCCAGGCCTACGCCATGATCCTGCTGGCGGGTGCGCTCATCGGCCTCCTGGTATTCCAGGTGATGGGAGGGTAAGCCTTGCACGCTCCGATTCTCTCGATCCTCCTCTTGTTGCCGCTGGCCGGCGCTCTCATCACCCTGCTCCTGCCGGGCGACCGGAAGGCGGCGCTCCGCGGCTGGGCGACGGCCGTGACCGGGCTGGAGCTGGTCGCCTTCGCGGTGGCGCTGGCGGGCTTCGACCCGGCCCGCCCGGGCTTCCAGTGGGTGGAACGGGTGCCGTGGGTGCCGTCGCTGGGGATCCAGTACTACCTGGGCGTCGACGGGATCAGCCTGGCCATGGTCGGCCTGACCGCGCTGATCTGGCTGGTGGCGGTGATCGCCTCCTACGGGATCGAGGAGCGGGTGAAGGAGTACTTCGTCCTTCTCCTCCTCCTGGAGGCGGCGGTGATGGGCGTCTTCGAGTCGCTGGACTACGTCCTCTTCTACGTGGCCTGGGAACTGGTCCTGGTGCCGATGTACTTCCTCATCGCCATCTGGGGCGGGCCGCGCCGGGAGTACGCGGCGATGAAGTTCCTCCTCTACACCATGGTCGGCTCGCTCCTGATGCTGGTGGGGATCGTGGCCCTCTACGCCTTCACCGGCTTCCGCACCTTCTCCATCCCGGAGATCGCCCGCCTGGCGCCGGCCATGGTGCCGGCGCAGTGGAAGGACTGGATCTGGCTCCTCCTCTTCGCCGGTTTCGCGGTCAAGGTGCCCATCTGGCCGTTCCACACCTGGCTTCCTGACGCGCACGTGGAGGCGCCGACGCCCATCTCGGTGGTGCTGGCGGCCATCCTGCTGAAGCTGGGGCTCTACGGCTTCCTGCGCATCAGCGATCCGACGCTGCCCGAGGCGGCGCGCCACTTCGCCCTGCTCTTCGGCATCCTGGGCGTGATCAACATCCTCTACGCCGCCTTCGCGGCGCTGGCCCAGAAGGACATGAAGCGCGTGGTCGCCTACTCCAGCATCAGCCACATGGGCTTCGCCGTCCTCGGGATCGCGGCGGGGACGCCGCTCTCGGTCAACGGGGCCGTCTTCGTCATGGTCTCCCACGGGCTGGTGGCGGCCATGCTCTTCCTCATGGTCGGCGTCTTCTACGACCGGACGCACAGCCGCGACATGGACCGCGTCAACGGCATGTACGAGGCGACGCCCGTCGCGGCCACCTTCATGGCCTTCGCCGCCTTCGCCAACCTGGGGCTGCCCTTCCTCTCCGGCTTCGTGGGCGAGTTCTTCACCCTGGCGGGGACCATCGGGGTCTATCCGACCCAGGTCTTCCTGGCGGCGCTGGGCCTGGTGATGGTGGCCGCCTTCAACCTGATGCTGATGCATCGCGTGCTGATGGGTAAGCCGCACGAAGAGCACCGGGGGCTGCCGGACATCAGCAGGCGGGAAGCGGTGAGCATGCTGCCGCTGATGGCCTTCACCCTGCTGCTCGGCGTGCTGCCGGCCACGCTGGTCCACCTGACCAACCCGAGCGCCCTCCAGTTCGTCCGCCTGCTCGCCAGCCTGGGAGGTGGTCTCTAGGATGCCGTCGGCCTTCAACCTCGCCAGCATCCTGCCCGAGCTGATCCTGACCGGCCTGGGCCTGCTGCTCCTGGTGCTGGCCGCCTTCAGCAGCGAGGCGAGCGAGCGGGCGGCCAGCCCCTACCTGACGGTGATCGGCCTCCTGGTCGCCTTCGTCAGCCTGCTCTGGACGCCCGTCGAGGCGCAGCCGGTGCTGGGCGGGATGGTCTACAGCGACCTCTTCACGCTCTTCTTCCGCATGGTGCTGATCGGCGCGCTGATCATCGTCGTCCTGATGAGCACCCCCTACGTGGACAGGAAGGGGATCTCCCCGGGAGCGTTCTACGCGCTCCTGCTCTTCTCCAGCGCCGGTGCGCTCTTCTTCCTCAACGCCGCCGACGTGGTCAGCTTCTACGTGGGCCTGGAGACGCTGACGATCCCCTCCTACCTGCTGGCGGGGATGATGACGCGGGACGCCCGCTCCAACGAGGCGTCGCTCAAGTACTTCCTGAACGGCGCCGTCGCCTCGGCGGTCCTCCTCTTCGGCTTCTCGCTCCTCTACGGCGCCACCGGCACGACGGAGATGACGCTCCTGGCGCGCCGGCTGGCCGAGGCGGGGGCGGACCCGCTGGCGCTCTCGGGCATGTTCCTGGTGCTGGTCGGCCTCGGCTTCAAGATCGCCGCGGTCCCCTTCCACCTCTGGGCGCCCGACGTCTACGAGGGCGCTCCGACGCCGGTGACCGCCTTCCTGTCGGTGGTCTCCAAGGGTGCCGCCTTCGCCGCCATCCTGCGGTTGCTCTTCACGGCGCTGGTGCCGCTCCAGGCCGACTGGCGGGCGGTCTTCGCCGTCCTCTCGGTCCTGGGCATGGTGGTGGGCAACGTCTCGGCGCTGCACCAGCGGAACCTGAAGCGGCTGCTGGCCTACTCCTCCATCGCCCACGCCGGCTACATCATGGCCGGCCTGGCGGCGGGCACCTCGCTCGGCTTCCAGGCGGTCATGTTCTACGTGCTGGTCTACGCGGTGATGAACCTGGGCGCCTTCGCGGTGGTGGTGGCGCTGGGCGACGCCGGCGAGGAAGAGAGCCTCGAGGGGATCCGCGGCCTCCGGCAGCGGAATCCGTGGCTGGCCGTGGCCATGGCGCTCTTCATGCTCTCGCTGATCGGCATCCCCTTCTTCCCGGGCTTCTGGGGGAAGCTCTACCTCTTCCAGGCCACGATCCAGGCCGGCATGGCCTGGCTGGCCATCGCCATCGGGATCAACTCGGCGATCAGCGTCTACTACTACTACGGCGTCATCCACGCCATGTTCGTGCGGGCGCCCGCCGACGGGCACGCCCAGCCGTTCCACCCCTCGTGGGGCGTGGGGCTGGGCGTGGCGGTGACCGCGCTGGCGGTCATCCTGGTCGGCCTCGCGCCCGGCGGCTTCCTCGGCTGGGTGGCGCGCGCCGCCTGGTTCCAGTGAGCCGGGCGGCGTCGCAGCGGGCAGGCGTGTGAGCCGGCGGGGATCGGCCGGGGGGCGGCGGATCCCCGCTTTTTCCTGCGGGATCCGCACCAGGGGTTCAGGCGCCGGAGCCCATGCCGATCATCAGCGCCGTCGGAGCCAGAGGGCTCGCTCTTCCATGAAGCCTTCGGGTCTGCGGCGAAGGGGTCGGGGAAAAGACCCCCCGCCTTCGTGACGGGTGGCGCGAGCGCCTGATCCCGGTCCGAAACCCGAACACCACGGGGATCACCGGGTACTGCCCGGAGCCCCACGACCTTCTGATCTCGAAGTACCCGGCGGGACGGCCGAACGACCTCCCATTCTGCCACGCCGGGGTCCAGGCCGGGCTGAGGAGCGAGGAGGTTCTCATCGACCGTCCCCGCCACACGTCCTGCACCCCCGAGGAGGAACGGCGCGTCCTCGCTGTCACCCGCACCACTTCCGCGCCCGCGGACAGCCCGTGGCCCCGGTGCCGGCCTCGAGCGCGACCCCTGAACGCCGGGGGGCCGTGGAGCGGGGCCGCACCCGCGGGCCCGGCAGCCCCGGCCGGAGCGGGACGCGTGGCCAAGGCCGCCGACCGGTGGTGGAATGTTGGGCGAAAGGCCGGGGGCGGGCGAGCGGCGCCGGCATGGCTTCCGTCCCCGAGCTGGTCCCCGGCAGGGGGGCTGAGAAGCCGGAAGCCCGCCTCCGACCAGGATTTCAGGGGAGAGATGCGATGAACTGTCCCTTCTCGCGAGGGCGGAATGGGTGACGTTGCCAGGGGCGAAAACCGTTGTCCTGAGCGGCTTTGCGGCGTTGACCAGCGCGTAGAGTGGTGCCCAGAATTGGGGACAATCGGAGCCTTCGGTCCCCAATCCGTCCCCAACACTTCTGGGAGACTTTGTCAATTCGACGGCTTGGCTGGCCCCCTATCCCGTCCCCAACATGAACCCGAAGGCGGGGCGAGCCCCTCCACATATCTGCTTCCGGTAGCTGTACCGGATCGGGTGGCTTCGCAGGCGGCAGGTGCGCGCCAGCGGGTTCGCCTACGACCCCGCCGGTCATGGCAGGAACCTGCGCCACGGTCCTGAAAGCGCGCGCATGGCACAGTACAAGGGCGATGGTGAGAGAAGCGGTGGACGAGACGCTCATCGATCGGTGGGTCCGGGCCCGGCAGGCCTTCACGGCGGCTCAGGACATCAGAGACAAGATGCAGGCGGGACGGGCGGCCGAGGCAGCCCTCCGCGCGATGGCCGAGATCGAGCTCCGCATGACCGAGGAGGAGAGACGGGAAGCGTGGCGGAGGTTCGAGGCGTGGTTCCGCCGATACTTGGCGAGCGCTTGACGGCCCGCCGCTCGCCCGCCCGGCAGCGAGGAGGGAGGGCGGGGCTGAACAGGGTGCCCGCGCTGGCCGGGCCGCCGAAGGTGGCCTAGGCTGCCCTCCGCTGTCCATAGGCCAGTACCAGAGCCGCACGGTCAGTTGTAGGCGTGGAGCGTTCGGCCCTTGCCGTCCTCCTCGCGGATCCGCCGTCCGCCCGGAGCCGCGCGGACGACGACGATCCACGGCTCGGGTGAGGCGGATCGAGCGCGGGAGCAGCATCCTACCCTATGGTCACTGGCGTCCATCCAGCGTTTCTTCGCCCGGAGACTCCGCCTCTGCCTGGGTCGCATGCTTCCAGGCGTTCGCAAGGGATCCGAAAAGCCGTACGGCGGAGGCGGCGAGGCTTGGTTGATCCCGCCAAAGCGTCTCGACATTCTCGCATCCGTGACCGAGACACTCGCGGAGCCCGGCCAGTACCTGCTCCCCGGTCAAGCGGCTGGTGAAGCCCTGAGCCGCTTCGAGGGCGCGCAGGGAACCGTACCTTCTCCGCACCTCCGCCTTCACCCGCCGGGAGCGCGGGTGCTCCCAGCGTATCCGGTAGAGCTGGAGGGGGGTCAAGGCGGTGAGATCGGAGGGGAGTCCTCTCAGCCGTCGGTCGACCGGATCAGCCACCCCAGCGGCGCGGCGGGCCGCCGCCAGCGAGCCGAAGAGGTGGTAGACGGCGTAGAAGAGACCGCTATCCGTACGCCGCAACGTTCGAGCGTCCGCCCGCAGACCTTTCCGCTCAAGTTCCCGCAGGGCCTGGACCACGGCCTTCTTCGTCCAGACCCGATCGTGGCTGAGGAACCCGACGAACCGCTGGATGGAACCGAAGCGCCGTTCGATCTGGCGCCCCAGACGACTTGAACGGCCCTGGCCTGCCCACCGGGCGTAGGCCGTCTGCAACTTTGCCCGCTCCGAGCGGGTGAGAGACTGCGCATCCTGCCTGAAACCCCGACCGCGGCGCGTACCAGGGGGAAGCCCTGCGGCTCTACGGGCGGCTTCCAGGCTTCCATGGTAGCGGTACACGGCGGCCAGCAGCGCCCACTGGTGGGCCTTGACGAGCTCACTGGCCGTGACGGCCCTCCCAAATCGGGCGAATTCGCGGAGGGCCACGGTCACCTTCTCCGCACTCCACCTCGAGCCCAGGCCGAGCTCCTTCCGGAGGTTCGCCACCGAGCCGAAGCGCCGGCGCATGGCCAGGCGCAACCCTCGGGGCCTTGGACGAGCGGATCGCCAGAGGGCATAAAGCTCTTCAGGGGGGAGCTCGGTCCAACGGGAGGCCGGGTCCTGGGCTTCGGTGAGCCCGGCGGCCTCTCTGGCTCGCTCAAAGCTGCCGAAGAGCCTGGAGGCTGCCGACGCCAGCGCGCCGTGCCCGGTCCGGCGCAGCTCTGTCCTGGTTACAGGACGACCGGACAGAGCGAACTCGCGCAGCTCCGCCACGACCGTCTCAGGTGTCCACCTGCCGCGAGGCCGCTGACAAGAGGCATGCGAGCCGCCGCCGGCGGACATGTCAAGCGGACCTGGTGCCTCGGGGCCGATTCCTGCGGCCAAGCGCGCGGCCTCGAAGCTGGGGAAGAGCCTCATGGCCGCGGCGGCCAGACCGGAGCGACCTGCGCGGCGGAGCCCGTCCACTGTGACCTGTCCCCCGGAGGCGGCGAACTCGCGGAGTGCAGCCGCCACCTTCTCGGGAGTCCAGTGGACTGCGATGCCAAGGTGGTCGCGCAGGCCTTGGACCGAGCCGAAACGGCGTACGATGGCGGCACGGAGCGTCAGGGGCCGGGGCCTCAGGGTATGCCAAAGCTCATAGAGCTCGGCCGGCGGCATGGTCACGTATGGGCCCTCGCCGCCCCGGGTACGGTCGGAGGCAGGAAAACCGGCCGCCTCACAAATGGCGCGCCAGCTTCCGAAGAGACGGTAGGCGCGCATGTAGAGGCGAGGGGAGGACTTCTGGAGCTCGGAGGCGGTCTTGACGGGCGCGCGCTCGGCCCACCGGCGGAGCTCGGCCGCCACGCCCTCGCGTGTGACCCGAGGGCGGCGAGGCGCGGCCGCCGGGTCCACCCCAGCGGCTTCCAGCGCCTCGTGCCAGCCGCCGAAGTGCCTGCAAGCGGCATGATACAGCCGGAGGTCGTCCCGGACGACGGCTCCGGCACCAAGCCCAAGGCCGGCGGCGTGCCGGGCCCGGATCCGCTCGACGATTCGCTCAGGCGACCAGCGTTCCCGTGCCCCAGCTTTCGGCGACGGCATGGCGACCCCCCTTGCCACCCAGCCCCTCAGGAGTTTGGACGGCCAGCATGCCCGCCCCTCTTGGCCCCGGGGAACCCGCCGGATGGGCGCTGCCCGGCAGCGCCCCCTCTCAGACGACGTCCCCCTCCTTTACAACTGCATTACAGTTGTACCTCTTACCTGGAATGTGAACGGTTTTAGGCTAGAATGGGTCCCGGTGGCAGGGATGCCCAGGGGCATCGGCCTGCGCCGCTGCTCTTTGGCAAGCGGGCTCTGTCAGGCGCCTGGTCCCGGGCGGGACCGGCGCGTGGGCCGTCCGCCGGCCGAAGGGACTCCCCGGCGAAGGGGGTGATCGGCGGGAAGGGGCCAGAGAACGGCAGTGCGGTATGAGCAATGAGTCCCGTCGACCCTCGTTGTTGCTTCCGATTCTGTTCTGTAAGTCTGGCCAGACTGACAGAAGCCCCTCATAGCGTGTGACGAGGAGGAAACGTATGAAGGCACGAAACAAGCGGTACGCCGCGATCCTGTCGGTCGTGACCGTACTGGCGCTCGCGCTGAGCCTCGTGGCCGTGCCGATGCCCACCTTCGCGGCATCGACCGTCAAGCAAAGCGCGTTCTCAGACGTCAAGCCGACGGATCCGTACGCGAACGCGTTCAACGCACTGGCGGCGGTGGGCGTCTACCAGGGCGACCAGAACGGCAACGCCAACCCGACGCAGCAGATCACGCGTGCGGAGTTCGCGGCCGTGGCGGTGCGCTTGGCGGGCAAGGCCGCCGTGGCCGACTCGCTCCAGAATCAGACGCCAGCTTTCAAGGACGCGAACTCGATTCCGAATTGGGCCTGGGGCGCTGTCAACGCGGCGGCGGCGCTGGGGATCATCAAGGGCTATCCTGATGGGACCTTCCGCGCTACCAATAATGTGACCGAGGCCGAGGCCGCGACCATGATCATCCGCGTCCTCGGGAACGATGGGGCTGCACAGACGGGGCTCTGGCCGGCGAACTACATGGCAGTCGCGCAGCAGCTGGGCCTCCTGAACGGCATTACGAACGCGGCGGCAAACGTCCCGGCCACGCGGGCAGACGTGGCTTTCATGGCATACAACGCCCTCGTGACCAACTTGAAATGGGACGCAGCAACGAGCTCGTTCGACAAGGACTATGCGGGCCTCTCGATCTACTACACGAACCCGACAACGGGTGAGCCTAAGCAGCGCGACAAGTCGCAACTCACGACTTACGGCGAATGGCTGGGCGTGATGGCCGAGGATCCCAGCTGGCCGTCCAAGAACCTGAACGTAGCCGGCACGGTCTACCTCGCCACAGCGACCGACGTTAGCGCGGTACAGAACCAGGACGTGTACGTGTTTCGGCCGTTCGGCGCGAGTGCGTACACGACCATAGTGCCTAGCGGGCAAACGTCGGTGGTGAGCGGGACCGTCAGCGGCTTCAGCGCGTCAACTACGACCAGGAATGGTTACATCTCCCTAGGCGGCAAGCTCTATCCGGTTACCAGCGACACGACCTACTCCGTCAACGGCACGCCGGTGACGCAGGATGAGCTGCAGCGTCTGCCGAAGGGCTTTACAAGCGGCGCGTACAGCGCGACGGTGACGCTTGACTCGAACGGGAATGCCGCGAATGTTGCGGTCACGCGCTACAACCTTAGTGGCTTCCTGACGCAGGCGACACCCGCTGCGTCCTCGCCGGATACGCTGGACGAGATTCGGGTTGCGACCTTCGACTCGGCGACACCCGGGACGGGCACCTACGACGTGACGGGCGCGACGCTCCTGCTGGACGGGCAGAGTGCAGCCGTCGCGGACATCCAGAAGGCGTTGAGCGACTTCTCGAGCGCCCACAGCGGTCAGCCGATCTCAGTGAAGATCGAGACGCCTTACAATACGTCGACGCACGCCTTCGACGTGGCTGGACCTTCCACGAGGGGTACGGCCGTGGCGGTCAAGGTCTCCACGAAGACGGTCAGCGGGCAGGTTACCGCGTTCGGGTCCGACAGCAGCGGTACCTACGTGCAGCTCAGCGGTCAGGACAACGCGATCTACATCGCTAACAGCAATCTGGGTTCTAGCGACTTCCGTGTAGGCGCAAACGTGACGGTGCTGCTGGACGCCTCCGGTAACGCGGTGGCGGTGCTTCAAACCTCGGCACAGCAGACCGACTTCTACGCCATCCTGAGCAAGATCAACACCACCTCAAGCAGCTCGGGCGGTACCACGACGACGATCACCGTGACCATGGGCGATGGTTCCGCGGCGACGTACACGCTTCGTAGCGGTGTATCGGTGGACCAGGGCCTTGTGGGTGAGCCTGTGTATGTCACGGTCGGCAGTGACGGCTACGTCAGCTCGGTGGCCAGCTACAATAACGCGTTTGTGCCCGTTAGCGGCACGGTGTCGCAGGTCACGTCGAGCTACGTGCAGCTGCAGGGCCTGAGCCCGTACGTGATCTCGGGCACGCCGCTGATCTTCGACGCTGCGGACACAAGCTTCGCAAACCAGCTGCCGCTGGCCAGCGTAGTGAAGGGGCAGAAGGCGGAGCTCTACCTGAACTCGAAGGGCCAGGTCGGGCTGATCATCCTGAGCACGGTGCAGGTCAGCTCGCTCACGCTGAACAGCGGATCGAGCCTGACTCTGAACCAGGGTAGCACTTACCAGCTCCAGGTGACGGCCACCGTGGGCGGCACGACCCAGGACGTGACGGACATCTCCGGGTATAACTCCAGCAATCCGGTTGTGGCGACGGTTTCTCCCACCGGCCTTGTGACTGCCCAGCAGCCGGGAGTCGCGAGGATCACTGTGAGCTACCGTGGTAGCGTGGCAATGGTCGACGTTACTGTGCCAGGTGTGACCGGACTGGCGGTGGAGGGGCCGGACGGGAATACACACGATGCAACGCACCCGTACCAGATGACAACAGGTGATACTGCGCAGCTGAGCGTCCTGGCCGTGCCGGGCTACGCGGACTTGACTCCATACGCCTCCTACAGCTCGAGTGACGAAAGCGTTGCGACCGTGAACCAGGCGGGCCTTGTCACCGCTGTTGGTGCAGGCACCGCGCAGATCACGGTGAGGTACAACGGGCAGCAAGCAGCGTTCACCGTGAGCGTAAGCGCACCCGTTACGCTGAATTCTATCAGCGTAACGCCGAGCAGCCCGGTGAGTCTAACCACTGGTGCGACGCTACAGTTGAAAGTGACCGCTAACTTGTCGGACAGCACCACGCCAGACGTCACGGATAGCGCCAGCTACTCCTCGAACGACACCAGCGTGGCGACGGTCTCCAACACGGGTCTGGTGACTGCTACGGGTCCTGGCGTGGCGACCATCACCGTGAGCTACGGTGGGAAGCAGCAGACGCTGCAGGTGCAGGTGGATCTGGACAAACTCCAGAGCATCACGGTGCAGCCTAGCTCTGCGACGCTCAGTGCTGGTGCGCAGCTGCAGCTGAAGGTCACGGCAAAGTTCGCCGACAATGTGACGAAGGACGTGACTGGTGTTGCGGCCTACGCCAGCAGCGACAGCAGCGTGGCCACGGTCACGCCCAGTGGGCTTGTGACCGCCAAGGCTACCGGTAACGCGACAATTACCGTGACCTACGGCGGGCAGAACGGTACGGCTGCTATCATTGTGCCGTAGACCGGAGCCAGATGGCGTAACGCCGTAGCGAAATACAAGAGGGTGGGAGCGTGCAGCGCTCCCACCCTCTTGCTATGAGAGAGCAGAGGCGTCTTGTATGGCCAGCGGCGCGGCGCGACGTGCAGCTCCATGTTCAGTAATCTTGTTGCATGAGAGGGACTGGCATGTAAGCGGCGTAGACATGCAGCGGAGGGAAAGGGTGCAGATCGCGGATCTCATGGACGCTGCCTTCCGGCTGGCGGTGGCTGGCCGCATCGAGGCCGCGCGCCCGATGTGGCAGGAAGCGCGCGATTTGGCCTGGTTCCGGCAGGGTGTAGCCGGAGCCGTCGAAGTGGGGCTCCGCTGGGCGGAGGCCGAGGCGCGCTGGGGCGATCTAGAGGAAGCGGAACGGCTCGCGCGGGAGCAGGTGAGGCTCGCGCGGCGGCACGGGCTCCGGAAACTCTCCGTGCGCGCGGAGCTGCTGATGGCGGAGCTCGCTTGGCGGCGTTCCGATCTCGGGAAGGCGCGCTCGCTCTTTGCGGTGGCGCTCGAGCGGGCCCGGAACGCGGAAGAGGGCGGCGCGGAGCTGTGGCTCGACATCGGCCGCGCCTTTGCGGACGTGGGCATGGCGTCGCAGGCGGAGGCGGCCTTTCGCACGGCCGTCGGGTGCGCGTCGACGGGCCGTGAGAGGGCGGCGGCGTGGTCCGGGCTCGCCGCCGCGCTCCGTCGGCAGGGCCGGTGCGGGGAAGCCGTGGAGGCAGGGCGCCGGGCGCTTCGCGTCGCGCACTGGTCGGACGAGCAGGATCTCCTACCGGAGATCCTGAGAGACTTGGCGGTCTACCTCGCGGAAGCGGGGCACGTCCTGGACGCGAGGCGGACTCTGGCGCTCCTCGAGCGAAGCGGAAAGCCGAGCGGTCAGTCACGCCGCGGCGCAAGGGGCGCATGAGCGGTGACCACGGAAAGGCGGGCGAAAGTAGTGAGGAACGTGTACTCAAGGCCGGACCGGCAGGGTGCGGGCAGCGCTCGAGCGCCACGCAGAGGGCTCTCGTCTTCACCCATCAAACGTAATGCGGCCTCTCCGTTTGCACCCCGCGGGTTCGCCGCCTGACCACCGAAGCGGGCGAAGCGGGGATGCCTGGTCCGAGAGGAGGTTCCGTCAATTGGTGTGGAAAAGCTCTCAGGCGGCGGCCTCCTCCCGGGTGACCTCGATGCCGTCCTCGTACCGCACTCCGGCGTAGACCTTGGCCAGGAGCTCCGGCGCGTTCAGCCGGCGGAAGCGCTTCTGGGCCACCATCCGCATCTTCCAGACGACCGCCGTCGCCCGCTCCACCCGTTTGAACCGCTTGGCGGCGTCCGTCCGCAGCCGCAGCGCCGCGAACGGCGACTCCACCACGTTCGTCGTCCGCAGGTGCACCCAGTGCTCCTTGGGATAGCGGTAGAAGGTCACCATCCGCTCCCAGTCCCGGGCCAAACGCTCCGCCGCCTTCGCGTACCCGTGTCGCTGGCACCAGACCTCGAACGCCTTGCGCTTCTTGTCGGCTTCCGGTCAGACGTGGCCCAGCGCGCCCCAGATCCCCAGATGCCCGTCCCCGATCACCAGCCGCGGCGCGTTCCTCCCCCGATCCCGCAGGTCCCGCAGCCCCTGCGACCAGCTCTCCACCGACTCCCGGTAGCCGGGGACGACGGCTGCCACCTTGCGCCGTTCCAAGCGGTGATGCACGAAGCCAGGGCAACTCCGGCCGGGAAGGGCTTAGCATCATAACGTGCAGAACTGAGGGTCCGCCCGGGCAGGCTTGACCATGAGCAGACTGGCGATCGAGGCGCCATCCGGGCGACCGCGCCCGTAGGCAGCGGGCAAAAGCTTAACGCTAGTCGCCCGCGCCCGATACCCCAGCAGGAGAGAGGAACGAGCCACCGGCGGGCGCCGTCCGCCCCGACGAGGCGGTCGAAGCCTCCAGCGACGCCGGCGGCACCGGGCAGGAAGGGCGCGGGCGCGGCCAGCACGACCTGACGACGACGGGCTGGTCGAGGTGATCGCGCCGCTGCGCGAGGCCTGGGGACGACCGGGCACCGGGGGCGTCGAGAGCGCAAGTGCTGCGGATGCCCTTTCACCGGCGGGATGATTGGGGGTCGCTCAAAGCAAGGAAGCGCGAAGAACGGGAAGGGGGCCGGCATCGTGAGCACGACGCCGCCGATTCAGTTCACAGGCCTCAGTTCGGGCATCGACTGGCAGTCGATCATCAACCAACTGATCCAGCTCGACAGCCAGCCGATCACCCAGATGCAGCAGGAACAGAGCGCCCTCCAGGCCGCCAGCACCGCCTGGTCGGCGCTGCAGAGCGAGCTCCAGAGCTTCGCGTCGACCGCCCAGGCGCTCACCCAGAGCACGCTCTACAACGCCGTGACGGCCGGCTCGAGCGACACCTCGGTCCTGACCGTCTCCGGGACGAACGGCGCGACGCCGGGGAGCTATGCCGTCGAGGTGCAGCAGCTTGCGGCAGCCCCTACGATTGCCGGTGGCACTCCCCCGCCAGGTGCTCAGCCGACAGACCCTCTCTCCAGCTTTGGGGTTACGGCTTCGGGTACATTGTCGGTCACGTATACGCCGGCCAATGGCGCAACGCCCACGACGATTCCAATTAAGTATACAGCCAGCACGCTGCTCAGCGACATCGCTGCTGAGATCTCGTCGCAAACGAACGGGACGGTCCAGCTTTTCCTCAACGCCAACGGCGGGTTCGAGCTCGCCAGCTCCGTTACGGGCAGTGGGTCAAGCCTTCGCTTGGAGGACACCGCGACTAGCGGTGGTTTCATGCAGGCGCTCGGGTTCCAGACGCCAAGCGCACAGGGTGCCGACGCCCAGTATGTGGTTCAGGGGCAAAATATGGGTTTCCCCCAGACGAGTCCCACCAACACGGTCGCCCTGAGCGGGGCGCTCAGCGGCCTGACCATGACGCTCACCGGCGTGGGCACGGCCACCATCACGGTTTCGCCCAACCAGCAGCCCTTCACCGACGCCGTCAACGCCTTCGTCAGCGAGTACAACAAGCTGGTCGGGCTGCTCCAGAAGGACACCACGCTCGGGGACCCGAGCACCACGACGGACGACGGGCCGCTGGCCGACGACCTGGCGGCGCAGAACATGGCCTTCCGGCTGCGCCAGATCGTCACCTCGACCGTCGCGGGCGCGACGCCGTACCAGAGCCTGGCGGACGTGGGCATCGGAACGACCGGCACGGACAACCAGCTGGCGGTGACCGATCCGTCCAAGCTGAGCGCCGCGCTCCAGGCGAATCCCCAGGCGGTGCTGGCGCTCTTCACGAACACGGGCGGGACGGGCGTCGTCGACCAGCTGAGCCGCTACGTCGACAGCATGGCCGGGAACGTCGTCAACGGGGTGAGCGGAGTCATCCCTTCCATCGAGCAGTCGCTCAGCGACCAGATCCAGCAGATCTCCGACCAGATCACCGCCTTCCAGAACCGGCTCGACCTCGAGCGGCAGACGCTCACCCAGCAGTTCGTCGCCATGGAGGCGGCGATCAGCCAGTACCAGTCGATCAGCGGGTGGTTGAACAACAACAACACGGGTGGGAGTTCCTCGTCGGGTTCCATCGCAGGATTCGGCATCTCAGGCTGATGGGGGTGCACGGACCGGCGGGGAAGTCGTCGGATTGGCCGGCAGCCTCGTTCCTGCTGCAGACGCAGAGGCGACTCAAAGGCCACCGGGGGAAGTGGCGCTCCCTGGCGGACCCTCCCCCGCCGAGGCGGCCGGGGCGAGCGCTTGTAATCGGCGTGTAACACAGGTCGACAGGAAGTGACAGGGAGGCGGTGGAAAGCCCGTCCTGTCATGGCACGAAGGAAGATTCGCCGCTGGGCGGCCTCCGTGCTCGTCGCCTGGCTGGCGCTGAGCGGACTCCCGCTTCCGGCGAGGGCCGCAGGCATTCCGGACCCCGCCGCCATCCAGCGCCAGATGAACGCGGTACAGGGTCAGCTCCGCGCCAGCCAGGCCAAGGCCACCCAGACCAGGAACCAGCTGGCCGCCACCCGCTCGCAGGCGGCCAGCGCCCAGGCCAAGCTGAACCAGCTGGCCGCGCAGCTCCGGTCGGCGCAGGCGGAGCTGGCGCAGCGCCGCCAGCAGCTCGCCCGGGCCCAGGCCCGGCTCCGCCAGCTGCGGCAGGCGCTCGCCGCCAACCAGGCCCGCCTCGTCAGGCAGGAGCAGGCGCTGGGCGCGGGACTGCGCATGACCTACGAGAACGGGGTGGTCTCCTGGCTGGACGTCCTTCTGGGCGCCCGCGACTTCTACGACTTCGTCACGCGCCTCCATGAGCTGATGCAGATCGTCCAGGCGAACGTCCGCCTGCTCAGGCAGGTGCAGGCCGAGCGCCGCCTGGTCGCCGCCGAGACCGAGGCGCAGCAGCGGCAGGTGGCCCAGGTGGCGAGCCTGACGCAGCAGGTGGCCGCGGCCGAGCAGGTGCTGGCCACCCGCACGGCCCAGCAGCGCGTGGTCTACGCCAGCTACCAGCAGGCGGCCGCCCGCCTGCAGGCGGCCTACGACGAGCAGGAGAAGGAGAGCCAGGCGATCCAGGCGCAGCTGGCGCGGCTCGAGCGCCAGTACGAGGCGGCCCGGGGAGTCAACGCGCACACCGGGCTCACTTGGCCGCTCACTTCCTTCGTCGTCACGCGTCCCTTCGGCCGGAACTACGACCCGATCCTGCACCAGGTGCAGATGCACACGGGCATCGACCTGGCGGCGCCGGAGGGGACGCCGGTCCACGCGGCGGGCGCGGGCGTCGTCTTCTTCACCGGCTGGATGAACGGCTACGGCAACACCGTCATCCTCGTCCACGGCAACGGTCTCTCCACCCTCTACGCCCACCTCTCGGCCATCCTGGTCCACCAGGGCGACGCGGTCGAGGCGGGCCAGGTGATCGGCCGCGTCGGCGAGACCGGCTGGGCGACCGGGCCGCACCTCCATTTCGAGGTGCGCGTGGACGGCGTGCCGCAGGACCCGACGAAATACGTTGGTTAGACGGGGTTCGACAGGAGCGACAAGCTTCCGAGGTAGGCAGGTAGGTGAACCGAAAGCTCCGTGCGACGGGCGGCAATTCGCTGGGAGTGGCTGGGACGGACGCCACACCAGCGAGCCGGGGAGTGGGTGTCCACAGTCGCACCCAGCGTGCTGGTCGATCGGCGTAGCTATGTCCAAGCGGATGTTTCGGCCCTTTGAAGAGTCGGCGCCGTCGGGAAGCGGCGAGCGTGCTTGGGCGCCCGGTTCGTACACGACTGCTCGGACCAGCCAGATCGCTCCGAGCGGCCGGTCGTCGCCACTGGCTGCCCCGGCGGTAGGTCTTATCGCGTGACGCGTCCACAGGCGTTTTCCGGTTCCGGTCCGCTCCCGGCGACGGCGCCCACAAAGGCCGCAAGACTTCGCGCTGCGTTCTCGTCGCAGTCCAGCCCGGACCCCCACCGCTTGCAGCGCCAGACCCGCTCGCGGAGGCCTCGTTCCATCATTACCGCGCGGCAGCACGCGCGGCGCTCCGGACTCGGGGAGAAGGGGTGGCCTCCACGAGTTTCGGGTCCCACCCGGTGCACCGGCATTCCTGCTGCCGCCTCGCCCGCGCACGCACGTGGAACGCTCGTGGACGCTCTCGCTGCCCTTGACCCGCCCGATCACCGTGCCGGACCGGCGGAGCGGAAGCACCCCGCCCTATCCGGGTCGGCACGGGTGACCGGCCGGGAGCCATGGAGACCGCTTGGCTCAAGAACCCGACTGGTTGGCGTTGCCCTGCGGCCGCGCGGGCAGCCCGGGCAGCCCGGTTCGGTTCACGAAGCCCGCGATGCCCTGTTC
>JASBVM010000026.1 GCA_029961055.1 Bacillota bacterium | reverse complement strand
ACCAGCCGCGCCGCCACCTCGGGGTAGCCCGCGAAGTGCACGTGGACGTAGGAAGCGAAGAGCCGGCCCCGCGCGTACCCCTCGACGCGCGCCTCGGCCTCCCGGGCCTCGCGGGAGTCGCGCGGCGGGCGCGCGGGGCGCATGCGGTAGGCGGCCGCTTCCTCGGGCAGGGGGTCGGCGAGGGCGGAGGTGTGGAACTCGTGGCCGCGCAGGCGGAGGCCGGCCGGACCGAGGAGCGACGGCCGCGCGAGCTCGAGCTCGCGGTAGCCGAAGCCGGCGAGCCGGCCCGTCATCCGCGTCCGCGCGGGCAGGAGGCCGACCATGGGCCGGTCGTCGATGGCGCGGCTCAGGTACATGAGGCCGCCGCACTCGGCGTAGATCGCGCCGCCCGCCTCGTGGAAGCGGCGGATCGCCTCGCGCATGGAGCGGTTGGCCGAGAGCGCCTCGGCGTGGCGCTCGGGGAAGCCGCCGCCCAGGATGAGGAGCCCCGCGCCGCCCGGCAGCTCCCGGTCGCGGAGCGGCGAGAAGGGGACCACCTCCGCGCCGAGCGCCTCGAAGAGGTCGAACATCTCCGGGTAGTAGAAGTTGAAGGCCTCGTCGAGGGCGACGGCGATGCGCGGGCGGCGCGCGCCCGGCTGCGGCGCCGGCCGACCGGCGCTCGTTCCGGGGCCGCCCTGCGACCCGGCTGGCCCCGGAGGCACGGCGGGTTCCGGAAGCGCGGGAGCGGAGCGGGCGAGGGCGAGGAGGCGGTCGAGGTCGGTCGCTTCCTCGAGCGCGGCGGCGAGGCGGGCGAGCTTCGCCTCGAGCTCGCGCTGCTCGGGCGCCGGGAAGAGGCCGAGGTGCGCCTCGGGCAGCGCCACCTCCGGTAGCGGAGGAAGCCACCCCAGGAGCGGCAGCCCCGCCAGCTCCTCCACCGCCTCGCGCAGGAGCGCGGCGTGGCCGGCGCCGCCCACGCGGTTGGCGAAGAGGCCGGCGAGCGGCACCTCCGGGTCGAGGTCGCGGTAGCCGCGGGCGACGGCCGCGAGGCTGCGCGAGAGGCCGGAGGCGTCGGCGACGAGGAGGACCGGCGCCCGGAGGAGGGCGGCGACTTCGGCGGTGCTTCCTTCGCGCCCGGTGGCGCCGAGGCCGTCGTGGAGGCCCATCACGCCCTCGACGAGGGCCAGGTCGGCCCCGGCCGCCGCCCGCCGGAAGATGCCCAGCATCGCCTCGCGGCCGGTCAGCCAGGGGTCGAGGTTGCGCGAGGGCCGCCCGGCGGCGACGGCGTGGAGGCCGGGGTCGATGTAGTCGGGGCCCACCTTGAAGGGCTGGACGCGGAGGCCGCGCCGGCGGAGCGCGGCGATCAGCCCGAGCGTGACCGTCGTCTTGCCGGCGCCGCTGTGGGTGCCGGCCACGAGGAGGCGGGGCAGCCGCGCCGGAGCGCCGTCCGGCCTCGCCGTTCCCTCCATCTCCATCCCCATCCCCATCTTCATCCCCATCTCCATCTCCATCGCCGTCGCCGACCGCCTTCCCCCGCCGGCCCCGCGGCACGTACCGCCGGAGCTCGGTCTCGGCCACGCCCAGCTCGGCGTTCAGCCGCCGCGCCAGGACGAAGAGCAGGTCCGAGAGCCGGTTGACGTACCGGAGCGAGGCCGGGTTGAGCGGCACGGAGCGCTGGAGGCGGACGGCGCGGCGCTCGGCGCGGCGGACCAGGGTCCGCGCCAGGTGCGCCCAGGCGGCGGGCTCGCTTCCTCCAGGAAGGACGAACTCCAGGAGGGGCGAGGGGTCCCAGGCGTCGATCCAGCGTTCCAGGCGCTCCACGTGCTCGTCGCGGATGGCGGGCTCGCCGCGGTTCCACGCCCAGTCGAAGCCGACGTGGAACAGGTCGTTCTGGATCGTCTCCAGCGCCTGGGCCGCCTCGCCGAGGAAGGCGCCGGCGGCCGCGCCGCCGCGGGCGGCGGCCTCGGCCCGGAGGCGGGCGCGGAGGAGGCCGAGGACGGCGTTGGCCTCGTCCAGCGTGCCGTAGGCCTCGACGCGCGGGTCGTCCTTGGGCACCCGCTCGCCGAAGCCGGTGGAGGTGGTGCCGGTGTCGCCGGTACGGGTGTAGATCTTCGCCATGGGGTCGCTTCCTTTCGCCGGGCGCCGGGCACCGGGCCCTGGCCGCCCGCCGGGCACCGGGCGCCGCGCGGCGGGGCGGGGTCGGGCGCCCGGTTCTCCGGGGTCCTCCGCTGTTCTCCCGGGGACGGCCACGCCCGTCCTCCGTTATACTGGGGCTCGTACAATCCCATCCACAACCGGGCAGGTGCCCCCGGCCGAGGCCGGGGGAGAATAGGGAAGTCCGGGGTAGCGGCCGCAAGGCCGCGGATCCGGCGCGGTCCCGCCACTGTGATTGCGGATGGGCTGCCCACGCACCGCCGCCCTCCCGCCGCCTTCCGGCCCGGCGGTGCGGCCCCTCCACTGTCCCGCAGCCCTTGAGGGCGCAGCCCCCTCAGGGCGCAGAGCCCCCGGGGGCGCGGGGCGGGAAGGAGCGGGCGGCCCGATGAGGCATCAGCCAGGAGACCTGCCTGCCCGGTGGGAGCGTACAGACCCTTCGCGGAAAGGGGGTACGCGTCCGCCGTGTACAGCGCGTACAAGCGGATCGCCCACCTCGTCGTCGCCGTCTCCCTCCTGGTCTCCGGTTCCCTCGGCCTCGCCGCCTGCGGCGGGGCGCCGTCGAAGCCCGCCGCCTCCGCGGCGCAGCCGGCCGCCTCCGGCGCCGCCGCCCGGGAGCCCGTCTCCCTCGCGACCCGCTACCCGCTCCGGGTGGTGGACGACCTCGGCCGGAGCGTGCTCATCGAGCGGGCGCCCCGGCGCGTGGTCAGCCTGGGGCCGAGCAACACCCAGATCCTCTTCGCCGTCGGCGCGGGCCGCCGCGTGGTCGGGGTGGACAAGTTCAGCACCGAGCCCGCGGCCGCCCAGAGCCTCCCCAAGGTCGGCGGACTGACCGACCCCGACTTCGAGGCGATCGTGGCCCGGCGGCCCGACCTGGTCCTGACCACGGACATCAACGCCCAGCAGGTGGTCCAGCGCCTGGACTCGCTCCACATCCCGGTGCTGGTGCTCAACCCCAAGAACCTGGAGGACGTCCACCGGGGGATCCGGCTGGTGGGCAGGGTGCTGGACCTCCAGGCGGGAGCGGCGGCCGTGGTCCGCTCGATGGAGGCGAAGGAGCGGCAGGTGGAGGCGCGGGTGGCGGACATCCCCGCCAGCCAGCGTGTCAAGGTCTACTACGAGGTCTGGGACAACCCGGAGATGACGGCGGGCCCCGGCAGCTTCATCGACGACCTGATCCGGCGCGCGGGCGGCGTCAACGTCGCCGACGACGCCACGAGCCCGTGGCCCAACTACAGCGTGGAGAAGATCGTCGCCCACGACCCGGACGTGATCCTGACGCCCTTCGCCTCCGGCTACCAGCAGCTCCTCCACGGCCAGCGGCCGGCCTGGAACTCGATCCGCGCCGTCCGCCGGCACCGCGTCTACCTGGTGCCGCAGAACCTGGTCTCCGAGCCCGGTCCGGACCTGGTGCAGGCGCTGGAGCTGATCGCCCGGGATCTCTATCCGGAGCGCTTCGCGGCCGGGCGGTGACGGCGCGGCAGGTGCGGCAGGCGCGGCAGGGCCTTCCCCGTGTGCCTGCCGGGTCGGGTGCTCCATCTGTCCGAGCCCCCTGCGGGAGTCCGCCCGTCCGGCGCCACATGCTCGCCGCTCCCTTTCCCGTCCCCCGGGTCGCGACCCCCCGGCGCGGTATGGCCGGCTCAGCTTCCGAAGGTAGACGGCACGGCCGAGCGTCCCGCCGAGGCGCTGGCCTCGAACGGCCACCTGCCTTCGGCCGGGGAGCCTCCAGGGCCGCGGACTCTCCTGCAGGGAGGCGGAGCCGGCTCGCGAATTCGGCAAGCGCGTGCTTGAGGCGGTGGTCGCCGGCCTTTCCCGCGGCAACGGAGGGGTGAGCCATGATCGAGCGCATCGACAACGTCGGTGTCGCGACCCGGCGTCTGGAGGCGATGGAACGGTTCTACGGCCTGCTCGGCTTCGAGGTGGTGGAGAGGGACGCGACGCCCGGCGTCCTGATGGCGGCGGGCAGTGCACGCCTCTACCTCTTCGAGACGAGGGCCGAGGGAGCAGGCGCCCAGCGACGCCCGGAGCTGGTCGACGACCCGCCCGGGCTGGACCACCTGAGCTTCTGGGTGAGCGACGTGGACGACGCCTGCCGCCGGTTGCGGGAGCAGGGCGTCGTCTTGACCGGCGAGCCGGAGGACCAGCCCTGGGGGGCACGGGCCTGCAGCCTCAACGACCCCGACGGCAACCTGGTCTTTCTCCTCGGCCCGCGGAGGGGACGCTGAAGCCGGCCGCACCCCGCCCAGGGCGACGGGCGGCCCCGGGCT
>JASBVM010000025.1 GCA_029961055.1 Bacillota bacterium | reverse complement strand
CCCGCCCACCCGGGGAGGCCCGGCGGCGGCAGCACCGCGCCCACCCAGGCCCAGAAGAGGGGCGCGACCACGCCGTCGTTGGCGTTTTCCGCCACCGACTCCACCGCCGCCCGCGTCACCTCGGCGGCGTCGAGCCGGTCCGTCTCCCGCCCCACCATCCGGCCCACCGCCCGCCGCGCGCCGGGCAGGTCGCCGGCGAGGAGACGCTCGCGGACCGCCAGGGCCGTCCCGGCCAGGTCGCGGGCCGCCAGGCTGGTGGCGAGCCACCAGACGGCGAGCAGGAGGGCGACGGCCGGCCAGCGCGCCGCCAGGAAGGCGAGCACGGCCCAGGGCAGGCCCGCCGCCGCGGCCACCGTCAGCAGGGCGAGCGCCGCGCCCCGGAGCCGCCGGGCGGCGGGCGTCCGGCCGCCGTGGAGGAGCCGCTCCCAGGTTGCGATCCAGCGCCCGATCAGCACCACCGGATGGGTGGGACGCGGCGGGTCGCCGAGAAGCGCGTCCAGCGCCGCCGCCGCCAGGAAGGGCAGGGCGGGCGCCACCGCCCCCGGCGCCTGGGCCCCGAGCGCGCCGGTCACCGGCCGCTCCCCGCTTCCAGCCGCACCCCGACCAGGGAGCCGATGAGCTCCAGGTCCAGGTGCTCGCGGAGCGCCTGGGCGAGGGCGTCGTACTGCCGCTCCCGCCAGCTCCGGCCGAAGGCCGAACCCGCGCCGGCGCCGGGCCCCCCTGCCTCCGCCCGCGACCCGGCCGGGACGGCCCCCGGGGCGCGTCGCGCCCGCGCCGCCCGGAGCTCCGCCAGCCACCGCTCCAGCAGCGCCTCGTTCTCGAAGAGGCCGTGGAGGTAGCTGCCCCAGAGGAAGGGGGAGGCGAAGGCCCCGTCCGCTTCCTCGGGCGCGGAGGCCGCGGCGGCCCCGCCGGCCCCGTCCCGGTCCCCCGGCCCCCCCGGCCCCGCCGGGCGGAGGAGCGCGAAGGGCCGGCCGCCGGGCAGAAGCCGGCTCCGGCCGGAGTGGATCTCGTAGCCGCGGACGGCCAGGCCCTCCCAGCCCTGCGCCGGCGCCACCACGCGCCCCTCCGCCTGCCGCGTCCGCTTCCCGGGCAGGAAGCGCGTCTCCAGGGGCAGGAGGCCGAGACCGGGGAGGCTTCCTCCCGTCCACCCGCCGGCCTCGCCCTCGACGCCGTCGGGGTCGTCGAGCCGCTCGCCCATCATCTGGAGCCCGCCGCAGATGCCCACGACGGCGCTCCCCGCCCGCGCCCGCGCCACCACCGCGGCCGCGAGGCCGCTCTCCCGGTGCGCCCGCAGGTCGTCGACGGTGTTCTTGCTGCCCGGGAGGAGGATGGCGTCCGGCTCCCCCAGCTCCTCCGGCCGCCGCACCGGCCGGAGGCGGACGCCGGGCCGGCGGCGGAGCGGTTCCAGGTCGCTGAAGTTGGAGAGGTGCGGGTGGAGGACCACGGCGATCTCCAGCGTCCCGGGCTCGGCCGCCGGCGCGGTCCAGGCCGCGCGCCCGCCCAGGTCCAGCGCGTCCTCCGGCTCGATCTCCACCTCCAGGCGAGGAAGCACCCCCACCACCGGCACGCCGCCCCGCTCCTCCAGGATGCGCACCCCGTCCTCGAAGAGGCGCAGGTCGCCGCGGAACTTGTTGACCACCAGGCCCCGCACCCTCCGCCGCTCCTCCGGCGGCAGGAGGTCGAGCGTGCCCAGGAGCGCCGCGAAGATGCCTCCCCGCTCGATGTCGCCGACCAGGAGGACGGGGGCGCCGGCCGCCCCGGCCACGCGCATGTTGGCCAGGTCGTGGCGGCGCAGGTTCAGCTCCGCCGGGCTCCCCGCACCCTCGATCACCACCAGGTCGAAGGCCTCGCGAAGGCGGTCCAGCGCCTCCGCGACCGCCGCCCAGAGCCGCTCCCCCTCCGCCCAGAGGGCCCCCGCGCCCAGGTCCCCCAGGGGCCGCCCGCGGAGGATCACCTGGCTGACGCCGTCCCCCTTGGGCTTGAGGAGGATGGGGTTCATCTCGACGCGCGGCTCGACCCCGGCCGCCTCCGCCTGGACCGCCTGCGCCCGGGCCATCTCGCCGCCGTCGGCCGCCACCCAGGCGTTGAGCGACATGTTCTGCGCCTTGAAGGGGGCCACCCTCAGCCCGGCCTGGGCGAAGAGGCGGCAGAGCCCCGTCACCAGGAAGCTCTTCCCCACGCCCGAGCCGGTCCCCTGGACCATCAGCGTGCGCGCGCGCACTCCGGCAGCTCCCCCTTGACCGCCAGCGGCAGGCCGGCCACCATCCAGACCACGCGCCCGGCCTCGGCAGCCAGCTCCTGGTTGAGCCGGCCGAGCCAGTCGACGAAGCGGCGCGCCCCCGGATCCGGCGGCACGATCCCCGCCCCGGCTTCGCCGCTGACCACCACCGCCGGCGCCCTCCTCCCCGCCAGCGCCCTCACCAGCCGCGCCAGCAGCCGCCGGTACGCCGCCTCGGCCACCCCCGCCCCCGGCCCCGTCTCCGCCCAGGCGTCCAGGCAGGTGGCCACCCAGAGGCTCGCCTCGTCCAGGAGCACGAGGCGCTCCTGCGCCAGGGACTCCAGGGCCGCAGGAAGCGCCTCCGGCCGCCAGGCGTCGGGCTCCAGCGTCTCCCACGCCGGCGGCCGCCGCGCCCGGTGCGCGCGGATCCGCTCCAGCATCTCCGGGTGGTCCGGGCGGGCGGTGGCGACGTAGGTGACGGGGAGGTGCGCCTCCTCCTCAAGGCAGGCGGCCAGCCGCTCGGCGAAGGTGGACTTGCCGCTCCGCCGCGCGCCCACCACCAGCGTGAACATCGCCGCACATCACCGCCCGAGTGGGTTCCGCGAGAAGAGCGGTATCTCCTGGCCTCCACCGCCGCCTCGCGGGGCCGGCTGTCCCGCGGACAGCTTCCCGGCCTCTCGTCTGAATTTCCATTTGAGCAGGATCCTGCGTTGAAAACTTGCAACTAAAGCTGATGTGTTCATCGCCTTGACAGATCCTCCCGATGCTCCTAGTTTCACAAGTGAGCGGGTGAGCCTGCGCCTGCGGGATCGATGCCGGAACATCTGCCAAAGGGTGAGCGGCCCGTGTCGAAGCCTCCGCCTGCGCCCAGGAAGCCGCATGTGCCCGGTCTCGCGGGCCGGCGGGATCCGGACGGCCTCGCCTTGTTTCCAAATTCCCTTTCAAATGCTTTGAAACTTCCGATGATCGATCCCCGTGCACGGCCGGAGGCTGGTCCTTCGTAGCATCGCGGCCGGGTCGCGGCCGGGCGGGTGGCCGCCCCGCCGCGATGGGCGCCGGTCCCATCTGACAAGGGGGTGCATCTCCATGCCGGAAGCGATGAACGGGCGATCCTGGTGGAGCCAGGCCGAGCTGGCCGTCGCCCGGCGGACGGCGGAAGCCGCCGTCGACGCCGCCGTCTCGTATCTGATGCCGGATCCGGCGGGCCGGCTGGACCGGATCCTGGACACCGTCGAGCGCTTCGTCCGCGACCCGGGGGTCCGGGAGCAGTTCCTCGCCTTCCGGCGGCGCGTGAGCGGCGACCCCGCCATCGCGGAGCGGGCGCGGCAGCTCTTGACCAACCGGACCATGGTGAAGCGGATCGTGACCAACTGGGCCATCCACCAGCTCCTCTTCGCGCCGTCCCAGCGGCGGGCGGCGGAACAGCGACACGGTGTCCACGTCCCGGTCTTCCTGCTGATCGATCCGACCTCGGGCTGCAACCTCCGCTGCAAAGGATGCTGGGCGGGCGGCTACGCCCGCGGCCCCTTCATCCCGCGCGAGCGCTTCGACCTGCTGCTGCGGGAGGCCAAGGAGCTGGGAATCTACTGGTTCGTCCTCTCGGGCGGCGAACCCTTCGCCTACAAGCCTCTCCTGGACGTCGTGGCGGAGCATACCGACGCATCGTTCATGGTCTACACCAACGGCACGCTCATCACCGACCGGGTGGCCGACCGGCTGGCCGAGCTGGGCAACCTCTCGCCCGCCATCAGCCTGGAGGGGTGGAGGGAAGAGACGGACGACCGGCGCGGTCCCGGTGTCTTCGACCGGGTGATGGCCGCCATGGACCGGCTGCGCGAGCGCGGCGTCCTCTTCGGCGCGTCGATCACCGTCACCCGGCGGAACGTCGAAGAGGTCTTCTCGGACGACTTCATCAGCTTCCTCATCGAGAAGGGCGTGGTCTACCTCTGGAGCTTCCACTACGTGCCCGTGGGGCCGGACGCCGACCTGGACCTGATGCTCCGGCCGGAGCAGCGGGCCTGGCTCGTCCGCCGGGTCAACGAACTCCGCCGGACCCGGCCCATCTTGATCGCCGACTTCTGGAACGACGGGCACTTCACGCAGGGCTGCATCGCGGGGGCACGGACGTACCTGCACATCACCCCCAGCGGCGAAGCGGAACCCTGTGCCTTCGTCCACTTCGCCACCCACAACATCCGCGAATCCTCGCTTCTCGAGATCCTCCGGAGCCCCCTCTTCGCGGCCTACCAGCGGCGCATCCCCTTCTCGCCCAACCACTACGCGCCGTGCCCCATCATCGACAACCCGGCCGCCCTCCGCGCCATGGTGGCCGAGTCGGGCGCCCATCCCACCCACCCGGGCGCCGAGGACGTGCTGGTGGGCGAGCGCGCCCGCTTCCTGGACGAGCTGTCGTCCCGCTGGCATGCGGCCGCCGACGTCCTCGAGGCCGAGGACGCGCAGGAAAGGGGCTACGCGGCCCGGGAGCCTTGGAAGGAAGCGCGCGAGGAGGCGACACGCCAGGCGGCCGCCCCGGCGCTCCACGACCCTCGGAGTGGACGCCGCCGCTAGAGACCTCCCACCCACCGGAGCCCGCCCGGCACCGGGGAGGCTTCGGGTGGGGGCCATCCGACCGCCGGACCTCGCCGGGCCGGGCCCGCCACCCAAGACGGAGCCGGCAGGCCCGGCGCTCCGCTGCGGAAGGCTTCCGGCATTTCCAGAGCCGGCGGTATTCTTTGTCGAGCAGGCAAGGGAGGGACGAGGAGACGACTCTGCTCGACCTGTTCCGCCATCCCCGGGGGCTGGCCGATCTCACCCCCGACCAGCTCGAGGCGCTCCTGGAAGCCCGCCCGGACCTGGTGCTGATCGACGTTCGCACCCGTCGCGAGTTCCGCGCGGGCCACATCGAAGGCGCCCTCTCCTACCCGCTCGGCAGCGAAGCTCGGCTGGCCCGCGACGCGGGGCCGTCGCAGAAGGTGGTGCTCGTCTGCAAGACAGGCCACAGGAGCCAGGCCGCGGCCGCGGAGCTCCTCCGCCGTGGCTTCCGCGACGTCTCCCACCTGGCCGGGGGGATGGATGCCTGGCGGCGGGCGCGCAAGCCGGAGGTGCGGGGAAAGGCGACGGCGAGCCGGCCCTGAGGCTCTCCGGAGGAGGCGTGGAGAGCGGGGAGGTGGACCGGGAGCTCCTCCCCCGCCTCCTCCGGTCAGACGTTCCGGGCGGTGGTGAACGCCCACGAGGCGAGGCCGAGCAGCACCGCGGCCACGCCCGCCGTCACCGCCAGGTCCAGTTCCAGCGGGAACTGCGTCAACGCCCGTTCCAGGGCGGAGGAGCCGTAGACGATGTGGCGGAGCGCGTCGATGCCGGCGGACGGCGCGATCGCCCGCGTCATCGCCGGCCGTGGAGGAGCTGCTGGTGGAAGCCGCGACAGAAAGAACATCGGCATGACCAGGAAGTTCATGATCACCTGGAACCCCTGCATCGACTCCATCCGGCTGGCGATGAGGATGCCGAGGCCGACCAGCGTCAGGGAGACGAGCGCCAGCACCCCCAGCATGGCCAGGAAGGTGAGCACGCCCAGGCGGACGCCGACGGCCGGCGCGAGCAGGAGGAGGATGGCGCCCTGCACCACCGCCACCGACACCCCGCCCGCCGCCTTGCCCAGCACGATCGCCCAGCGCGGCACCGGGCTGACGAGCACCTCTTTCAAGAAACCGAACTCCCGGTCCCAGACGATCGAGACGGCGCTGAAGAGACTGGTGAAGAGCACCGACATGCCCGCGATGCCGGGGAACATGAACGTCAGGTAGTCCGCTCCCCGGGCGGCGTTGAGGGTGAAGCCGCTGCGGATCCCGTTCCCCACCAGCAGCAGGAAGAGGAGCGGCTGGGCGAACATGCCCACGATCTGCGACGGCTGGCGCACGAACCGGAGCAGCTCCCGGAGCCAGATCACGTAGGCGCCCCGCGCCGCCCTCACCGGCCCCACCTCGCCCTCCGCCGCCGCGGATCCTCCGGCGGCTCCTCCCGGATCTCGCGCCCCGTCAGCGTCAGGAAGACCGTATCCAGGGTCGGCCTGCGCACCTCCACGCGCCGCACCCCCGTGAAGGCCTCCACCACCCGCGGCAGCACCCGGTCGGCGCCCTGGCAGCGGACCTCGAAGCGCGGCGCGCCTCCCCGCAGCTCGACGCCGAGACCCTCCGCCCAGTGCGGGTCGGCGGGCGGCTCATCCGCCTCCACCAGGATGATGTCGGAGCCCACCTGCCGTTTCAGCCCGTCCGGGGTGTCCAGCGCCACGATGCGGCCGTCGTCCATGATGGCGATCCGGTCGGCGACCTCCGCCTCGTCCATGTAGTGCGTGGTCATGAAGACCGTCACGCCGCCGTCGCGCGCCAGCCCCCGGACCAGCTCCCACATCTGCGCACGCGACTGCGGGTCCAGACCCACCGTCGGCTCGTCCAGGAAGAGCACCTCCGGCGTGTGGATCAGGCCGCGGACCAGCTCCAGCCGGCGTTTCATCCCGCCCGAGAAGGTGCGCACCAGGCTCTGCGCCCGCTCCTCCAGCCCGGAGAGGCGGAGGAGGGGCAGCGCCCGTTCCCGCACCTGCCGTTCCGACAGCCCGTAGAGGAGACCGTGGAAGACCAGGTTCTCCATCGCCGTCAACTGGTCGTCCAACGTCGGGTCCTGGAAGACGATGCCGATCGCCTCCCGCACCCGCGCCCTCTCCCGGACGACGTCATGGCCCGCCACCGTCGCCCGCCCGCCGCTCGGATCGAGAAGCGTGGCCAGCATCTTGATCGTGGTCGTCTTCCCGGCACCGTTGGGCCCGAGGAAGGCGAAGATCTCCCTCGCCCGGACCGTGAACGAGACCCCGCGCACCGCCTCCACGGCGCCATACCGCCTCTCGAGCCTCTCCACCTCGATGACGTCCCCCACCGCCGCCTCACCCGCCTCCGCTTGCTCAGATGCCCGGATCCTCCGCCTGCCCCGCCGCCCATCTGCTCTGCAAGGAATGCCGCCCCCGTTCCAAGAAGCTACGGCGAGCCGGTCCACTCGACGCCGTGGAGGGATCCGATCCAGTGGAGCTTCGCGACTGCTCGCCCGCCACCGTCGCGGTCCACGCCGGGGAACGCCGCCCGGCGCCGACCTTCACGCCCACGGTGGGGCCCATCTACGCCAGCAACACGTACGTCGCCCCCGGCCCCACGGAGATGGACGCCATCCTGGGGGGAGCCCGGAGCGGCTTCACCTATACGCGGCACCACAACCCCACCGTGGCGGCCTTTGAAGAGGCCGTAGCCCTGCTGGAGGGGGCGGAGGCGGCGACCGGGTGCTCTTGAGCCGCGATCTCTACGGAGCCACCATCAGCCTGGTTCGCAAGATCTTCGGGCTGATCGGCCCCGGCGCCGGCTTCTTCGGCCGCATCCCCAGCGGCGGCCGGATCCGCGCCGTCACCCCGCCCGGCTGCTGGGGCCCCATGATCACGCCGCACTTCAAGGGCGGCCACGAGGTGACCCAGCCCGTCTACGTGGAGGGCGCGCGGCCGGGCGACGCCGTCGCCATCACCATCGAGCGGCTCCGCGTCGTCTCCCACGCCGCCGCCACCGGCACCATGACGCTCAACCCCAAGGCCTTCGGCGACGACCCCTTCGTCGACAAGCGCTGCCCCAACTGCGGCGCGCCCTGGCCGGAGAGCCGCCCCGAGGGGACGGGCGAGGAAGCGGTCCGCTGCGCCCGCTGCGGCGCCGAGGCGAGCGCCTTCCATTTCGAGGAGGGCTACACCGTCACCTACGACGACGAGTACCGCGTCGCCCTGGCCGTGGACGAGGCCAACGCCCGCCGCATCGCCGAGCGCGCCCGCGAGGAGGCCTCCCTCCCCGAAGGAAGCGAGCAGCATCCGATCCTCCTCTACGCGCCCCACACGCTCAGCGGCATGGTCGCCCGCGTCATCCCCAACGTGGGCAACATCGGCACCACGCCCTCCGTCGACATGCCCGACTCGCACAACGCCGGCGACTTCGGCGCGAGCCTCGTCGGCGCGCACCACCCCTACGCGCTCACCCAGGAGCAGCTCGACGCCCACCGGACCGACGCGCACCTCGACTGCCGCGACGTCCGCGAGGGCGCCGTCCTCCTCTGCCCGGTCAAGGTGGAGGGCGCCGGCGTCTACATGGGCGACGCCCACTCGGTGATGGGCCGCGGCGAGCTGGCGCTCCACTCCATCGACGTCACCGCCGACGTGACGGTCCGCGTCGACGTGCTCCCCGGCCTGGAGCTGGAAGGCCCGATCCTCCTGCCGCGGCCCGAGGACCTGCCGCCCATCGCCCGCCCCTTCGCGGCGGAGGAAGTGACCGCGGCCCGCGCCCTCGGCGAGCGGATCGGCGTCGCCCCCGAGCTCGACGTGGCGCCGCTCCAGTTCATCGGCACCGGCGTCGACCTCAACCGCGCCACCGAGAACGCCATCCGGAGGGCGGCGCGCTTCCTGGGCGTCAGCGAGGCGGAGGTGCGGAACCGCGCCACGGTCACCGGTGGCGTCGAGGTCTCCCGCCTCCCCGGCGCCGTCCAGCTGACCCTGCTCCTTCCTTTCCGGATGCTGGAGAAGAAGGGGCTCCTCGACCTGGTGCGCTCGCAGTACGGCCTCTGAGGCCGCCCGCCGGAGAGGGGCGGCCCCCGGCGGGGTCGTGCCCACCGGGGCGACTTGGCGTCCAAGGAAGACGGCGGGCCGGGGTATCCCCCGGCCCCGGCCGTCTCCGGCGTCGCTCGATCACCGCGCATCGGGGCCGCCCGCGCGGATCCCCGGGTAGCGCTCCTCCCACCAGCGCTCCAGAAGCGCGCGCGTCTCCGCCTGGGCGACGACCAGCTCCCAGCGGCGCTGCTCGTACTCGGCCTCCAGCTCCTCCAGCGCGGGCGGCGCCGGCGCTTCCTCGCCGACCCAGCTGGCCAGGATCCGTGTGAACGGCGTCAGCCGGTACAGGTACGGGACGCCGTCGCGCTTGGCCAGCCACGACCAGCGCTTGCCGTCCCAGCGCCCCTCGCGCAGCTCCTGCAGGTTCCGCCTCGCCGCCTCCGCCCGTCCCCCGGCGTCGCGCAGCCGCCTGAGCGCCTGGGTGACCTCCGCCGGCCGCTCCGGGGAGCGGCCCCCCGCGCCCTCCATGCCCCATCCCCCCTCGGCGGGCTCACCGGTCCGTCCACACCCGACAAGACGCTGCCGGACTCCGCCCGGTTCCGGGCCGGTCGCCAGCCGGTTCCAAGCCCGGCCGCCGGCGCGCCGCCCCCTCAAGGGGCTCCGCCTGCGTCCGAAGGATA
>JASBVM010000024.1 GCA_029961055.1 Bacillota bacterium | reverse complement strand
TGGTCGGGCTGGTCCAGAAGGACACCACCCTGGGGAGCCCCAGCACCACCGCGGACGACGGGCCGCTGGCCGATGACCTGGCGGCCCAGAACATCGCCTTCCGGCTCCGCCAGATCGTCACCGCGCCGGTCTCGGGCCTGCCGGCCGGCTCGCCCTACCAGAGCCTCTCCGACATCGGCATCGGCACCAGTGGCACCGAGAACCAGCTCGCGGTCATCGACCCTTCCAAGCTGAGCGCAGCCGTCCAGGCGAATCCGAAGGCCGTGCTGGCGCTCCTGTCCAACAACGGCGGCACCGGCGTCGTCGACCAGATGAGCAGCTACGTGGACAGCCTGGTCGGGAACGCCCTCAAAGGGATCAGCGGGATCATCCCCTCCATCCAACAGTCGCTGGACAGCCAGATCCAGAGCATCTCCGACCAGATCGCTTCCTTCCAGAACCGGCTGGACCTGGAGCGACAGACGCTCAGCCAGCAGTTCATCGCCATGGAGGCGGCGATCAGCCAGTACCGGTCGATCAGCGGATGGCTGAGCTCCACGCAGAGCGCGATGCTCTCGGCCGGCTGGGCGGGAGGGACCGGCAGGCTCGGCTGAGCTGAAAACGACGCGCTCTCGTGCGAATGCGTTGGAGGTGAAGAGACCGCCTTCCATCCCGGTGGGGGAAGGGGAAGAAGGAGGGAGACGGCAAGGGATGTTGCACAGGCGGTTCCTGGCAGCGCTGGCGGTCTCCACGGTGCTGGCGGTCGCGACGGGCCCGCTTCCTGCGTTCGCGGACAAGCCGGACGGCGGTGACGCGGAGGTGGAGACCGGCCAGGTCGGGGTGGCGACGGACACCCGGGTCGGATCGGCCGACCTGCAGGCACTGGTCACCCAGTTTCAACAAGCGGCGGCCGACGCTTCCTCGCCGGCCGGGCTGGTCAAGCTCTTCAAGGCGCTTGCCGCCAAGGCGGGAGCCGACCGGAGAAGTTTCGCACAGGCGCTGGCACTCTTCATGCGGACCAACCACGGCTTGAGCCGGGTGGCGATCGAGGCGTCGCGGAAGATGGAGTCGGAAGGCGACAGCAGTGACGCCGAGGAGGTGGTGAAGGCGACGCTGGAGGCGACGGGCCAGTCCGTGACCGGCTCCACCTACGGACAGGACGGGACGGTCACCGGTTCGACCTACGCGGGCGACGAGTCGGTCTCCGGCGCCACCTACGGCCAGTCGACGGTCTCCGGCGACGTCTACGCCGAGAAGGAGAAGGAGATGGAGGACGCCTACGCCGAGCTCGGCCGGATCTACCAGCGTGCGAAGAAGGACCGCGATCTCCACGTCTTCGTCAACGGCGTCGAGCCCGCTTTCGACGTCAAGCCCGTGGTCGAGCACGGTCGCGCGCTCGTCCCGGTCCGCGCGATCGTGGAGGCGCTCAAGGCCACGGTGAGCTGGGACGGCGCCAACGACAGCGTGACGGTCCAGGCCAACGGGCACACCGTCGTCTTCACCATCGGGTCGAAGGTGGCGGTGGTCGACGGGCAGAGCGTGACGCTGGACGTCGCGCCGGTGATCCGCGGCGGGCGGACGCTCCTGCCGCTCCGCGCCATCGCCCAGCTCCTGGGCGTGCCGGTCCGCTGGCAGGCGCAGGGGAACATCGCCGTCGTCGGCCTCGGCGCCGGCGGAGGCGGCGCAGCGGGCGGCGGGCAGCAGTAGCAGCCGGTCGAGCCGGTCGAGAGGGGAAGGGCGGGTCGGGTGCGGCCCGCCCTTCGCGTGGGTGCGCCGTGCGGAGAGGCGCCCGCCGGGACGGCGCGTTCACCCGACCTGCTCCGCGGCCTGCAGGATGTCCGTGATCAGGTCGCCCGGCTCCTCGATCCCCACGGCGAAGCGGACCAGGCCCTCGGTGATCCCGGCCGCGCGCCGCTCGTCGGGTGGCAGCGACCGGTGGGAGGCGATCCAGGGATAGAGGCAGAGGGTGTAGACGTCGCCCACGGGGGTGGCGGGCACCACGAGCCGGAGCGCGCGGAGGAAGCGGAAGACCCCTTCCTGGTCGCACGCGAGATCGACGCCGACGACCGCCCGAGGAGCCGGCCGGGATAGAGCCGCCGCGCCAGTTCGGCGTCCGGGTGATCCGGAAGCAGGGGATGGAGGACCCGCCGGAAGCGCCCGGACTCCCGAAGGGCTTGGGCGATGCGCCAGGCGCTGCCGCACTGGCGCTCGAAGCGGAGCGGCAGCGTCTTCAGCCCGCG